>NZ_VPCP01000078.1:0-14663 GCF_013418145.1 Acinetobacter sp. YH12201
TTCCACTTTAGATATTTGTTTAAGATGAGATGTAACTCATTGAAATGTGTCATCATATTCGTCGTCAGAAAACAAGTATTATGCCATTATTTCAATGAGTTATCTTTTTTTGTCGTGTACAAAGTAAAAATATAAAAAATTAAAATGCCGACTGAGACTTTTAAAAGAATAACGTTAGCCTGCCTAAACAACTCTTCCGTCGGTTGCTGGGAGACGACAATCCAGTTCACACTGGGAATGTAGGCAAAACCTGCCAAATTCTCGATTCCCCGACTATTGATTAACCGGACACTTCCCATGCGAGTACGGATCATATAATCCAGCCCGGTATTATTGATAATTTTTTCTCCGATTCTGCTCGGATCGGGATGAAAAATAATTCGATTATCCTGATCAATGACATACATATAACTTTTCTTAAAGTCATATTCGGTAGAAAGCATTTTCTGGATCAGATTATTTTTTTGTAAATAAATCGTGCCCCCCACCATGCCCTGATATTTTTTATTGCGGTCATAGATCGGTTGAGATAGCAGTACAATTAGATTATGTTTAACTGACCAATAAGGGGGAGAAATATAAGTACTTTTATGCTTTAAGGATTCAGTAATTCCCACTGTTTTATATAAAATATGGGGACTCAAGTTTAAACTTCGAGGTGCAAAAGAAATAACTCTGCTTTGCTTATCCACAACCAATACACTGTTAAATTTGTTAGATTGATGTTTAAGACGCTTTGCTTCTTCTTGGATTAATTGGGGATTAGAAAAATCCTGCCCTAACAGCTCAGCACTATATTTTAATTCTTTGAGCATATCATCGAAATGCTGATCTGCGCTGTTGGCAACCTTTGAGGCATATTTGACATTCACTAAAAGTGAATTCTGAATTAATTGGTCTTTAATGACATAATTGAGAATAAATACAGAAACAATAAATAAACACGAAACACTGAGGATAGTCGAAATCAAAATCAGTTTGCGAAGATTTAATTTAAGTGCCAAGAGAATCTGTTTCAAAAACCTGATCCCAAACTATTGTGACTATATTTATATTTTATAATACATTTGATCAATAAGTTAATAAATTCATGTCTAATAAACTCAATGAATGCTATTTTTTAAACCTCAGGTTTGAGTGTGCAGATGCATAAGCTACTCAGTAAAATCACGACAAGTTATTGAATAGAAATTAAAACTTAGCTAAACCTGAAAAATAGACCAAAGATAGCCTCCAATTTCAATGGGGTTATTCAGTTGTTCTCAAACATATGGATACTTTCTGACCAACTATTGCGGATTTAGGAGCTGAATAATCGGTGTCATGCTTAGGCTATTTTCTAGAGAAAAAGCCAGCATACATCATGGGCATATGATCCTTTTCCTTTCTTTTTTGGGCATAAGTCCATCAGTTAAATACGATCTCTGATCGGGCAGGATCTGGACTGGCTCAAATCTTATCTTGCCAGATCACATCGTTGTCTGCTTTTCAAACCCGACATAAAACTGCTCCATCAGCAGCCGCGTTCCACCAGCAGACAGCTAAACCCACAATCCCATTCAAATAGCTTAACCTTGTACTTGATCGTAAATATATCCACGTCTTTACCTTCACGCTTCGCCCACAGCAGCAAGTAACCTGAACCGCAGGTCGGATCATACATGGGAAGCGAGCGCTATTTACCTTGGGTGACCATCTTGGACGATAAGGTTGATATCTTTTGCGGGGTATAGAACTTGCCGGGTTTTTCTTTCCGGCACCGGAAGTAGACTCGCCAATCCTGTATTCGTGAGCATACCCTACTACATCGGCTTCAGTATTGGAAATATCAAAATCAATATCATCTAAATGACTGAGAGCTTTTACCACCAGTTGATTACGGTTACTGGCATTATTGCCGAATTTAGTGAAGTTCAGATACGGGTCTTCAAACAGGTTGGAAAGTCATCGGCAGAATCAGTACCCAGATTACTTTGTTTAATTGACTTAAGGGCACAGTAAATCATCCAGAATAAATTCTCCCTGACAGCCACGCTGCACAAGGCTATAAAACAGTTGTTTTAGGGTTAAGTCCTAACCCGCTTCTTCAAATAGCATTGTTTCTGATTTCTTTAATATATGACACATGCTCAAGATTGTTTTCATCCAGATCAAGGATATAACATCTTCACCCTCTAACAGCTCATTGGCAAAGTTCACCGCTTTCTGACAGGTATTTAAAGAAAATAAAAACCAAGATGTAATCACGCAATTCATCTTCTCCTATGCTGCCACGCAACATATTAGTAATATTCCAAAGTTGTTTTTGTAGCTATTGCAGTTATACCAGGGTCATGCAGAATTCATCAGTTTAATTTTTTATAAGTATAGTTTAGTTTGATAATCAAAAGTTTCCAGCGCTATAGGACTTCATTTGTCGCTGCGATTGGACTTTGTCCAATCTTGCATAGAAATGCGCGACACATGATAAAAATTGTAGCAAGTTGCTACACACTTTAAAGCTTCGCTGATCCCAACATCCAGTTTAAAGCATAGTCATAAAGACTGTAGTAAGTTGCTACACTTTTTAAATAATTTCTTTACCAAAAATCTCATTCAAACGCGCGCGATTTTGCTGAACGAAATCGGGATCATTTTTCAGTTTATATTTCATCTCTTTCTTGAAGTCACTCATGGAAGCACCCGCCACAGCAAAATCCATTTGGAACATAATATCGTTCACAATCACGTTGGCCTGAGAGTCAGTTAGGCAGCCTTCGGTCTTAAACCATTTGCTGAACTGTTTATAATTCGGATCATTGGCATAGATATACCAGGAACGGACTGTCAGATCGAATTTTGCCCCCAGCTCTTTTACAATGGCATTGTCATCAAAATCGACATCCAAGTAGATTTGGGTCTTTTCGTTGCTGTGTGGGATCACCGCCTCAGTATGTCCATTCACAATTTTAAAGCGCACACCCACCACAGGACGGCCTTTCTTGATGGTGTCATATTCGAGTTTAAGGCTGGTTCTTTGATTAATTTCTTCAACAATCTTATCCAGCACATAACGTCTGAAGTCGACCCAGCGATCATATTTTTTTTCGCCAATGTCAGTAAGTGCCTTGATATTTTCCAGTGACAGTTCAACCTCATAGCAGTCTTGATTGGCATATTTGAACTCGTTTTTAATAAAGTAGGAATACAGACTCATACTGGTTACCGAGTCTAAAGCAAATAAATCCTTTAATTGGTAAGTGGTAAAATTGCCGCTTGCCAGACGGGTAAAATAAGGTAGTACTTCACTGGTAAAACGGATCTGCAAGGCATTTTTGGCATCATCTTCCCAACGCAGTTCTCGAATAATTGGAACTACCGAATGGACTTTTTTAACCTTGCGCTTGCTTTCATCTACGGGTTCTTCAATGACAAAATGGGCCACCCGGGAGGACAGCTCTTTATAGATCCGGTCAATCGCGACATTAATGGAATTCTTTTTATCCAGACCCAGCAATTCGCCTAAATCATCTTTATGCAAATAAATGTAGGTTTGCTCGGTAATTTCACGATCTTGATTATTTTTTTCACCATAGTTGGCCACTGCCATCGCATAAAGTAACGCTTTGTACTCATTGGATGACAGTTCGATCGGTCGGATCAGTCGATTGCTGGTACTGACCACGCCATTATGTCGAATATTGCCAATACAATACGGTAAGTATTCTATTTCTTCTTGTTCATTCAGCTTGTTCATAGGTGGAAAAAAAAAGTTATTTTCTACATGTTATACACAAAAGTGGAATCTCATGCAAATTATCCACCATTTTAACTCAGGCAAACCGATCCTTGGCCAAGAAACTCTTAAATCCCAAGCTAAGAGTGGAAAGCTTGTCACTCTGTTTTGCCATTTAAAACACTTTTTAAACATGAAGTGGAAAGCCATATTAAAAATTCACTTTTTAGTGACAAAGCTTCCACTTTTAATATTTCTCAGAAATCTTTAAGTCAGCTAAAAAGGGAAAAAAACCATTAAGCCCTGTAATAAAGTGGAAAGAATAATAAAAAATACACCTTAATAGTGACAAAGCTTCCACTTTTAGACAGTCCAGAAGTGAAAATGTACAGTCGCCTTGATGAAATTAGCAACAAACAGTTTATCCACAGGATAAAAATATCAAAATGACAAGCTTTCCACCTTTAAGGTCAAATAATTCAACTTATCAACAGATTAAAATATTGAATTTAAATAATTTTGTAAGATAAATTTAAGTTTTTTTTTAAACCCGTGACAACCCTTCCACCATAGTGACAGACCTTCCACCTTTCAGTGACAGACCTTCCACCTTTTAGTGACAGACCTTCCACCTTTTAGTGACAAGTCTTCCACCTTTCAGTGACAAACCTTCCACTTTTCGGTGACAAACCTTCCACTTTAAAATCTATAAGATATTGATTTTAAAAAATAAAAAAGTGCTCTAATTATAATTAACTAATTATATTAATTAATACTAATTATAATTAGCTAGCTATATTTTATAAAAAAATCAATTTGTTTGTTTTTTATTCATAATCAGATTATAACTTCAAACTAAGCACAACAAGGTGTAGCAACTTGCTACAAAGTTCTTTATATTACAATAACTCAAGTGAGGATAATTATGACAACTCGGTCAACTAAAATCATTGCAGTGGCAAATCATAAAGGTGGTTGTGGAAAAACAACCACAGTCGTTCATCTAGCGTCTGAACTAGCCGACTTGGGTAATAAAGTATTGGTGATAGATTTAGATCCTCAGGCCAATGCAAGCTTACATATCGGATCAAGACATCCAAGTGAAGTTGAAACCACGTCGGCTGAATTACTACTGGGTGATTTAAACCTATTATCGGATGCCCTGGAAGAAGAAACCAATTTCAAAAACGTTTCTTTAATTTATGGTTCACTCAATTTAGGTAAAGCTGAAGATCAACTCAAAGATGATGCCCCAAGACCATCTGAAGAACTCTCCAATAAGTTGGAATTATTAAAAGGATTGTATGACTTCATCCTGATTGACTGTCCTCCAAGCCTAAAACTGCTCACCAGTAATGCATTGGCAGCCTCTACCCATGTGATGGTACCAATTGAGTCAGGTTCACAATATGGCTTGTATGGAGTAACTGACTTGATTAACCATTTAAGTAAAATCAGACGGGTCAATCCTGAGTTAAAACTTTTAGGCGCCTTGTTGATTAAACATGATGAACGTCAAAACGTCTGTAAATTGATTAGAGATGAAGCTTTAAGCCAAGTCGGTGAACTGTTAAAAACCACCATCCCAATGAGTACTAAAGTGAATCAGGCCGCAATTTTGCAACAGCCTTTATTCAGTGTAGATAAAAACGCTAAAGTTCGTAAAGCTTTCCAAGATTTAGCCAAAGAAATCATCAATCGTGTTGAATAAAAGCCTGCTGAGAATATTATGGTAAGTACAAAAGAATTGCTGGCACAACGTTTACAGCAAAATACTCAAAAGCATCAACAAGCTCAGCAAGAGCATGTTAATGATGTGAAAGAATTGCGTCGTAATGTACAAATTACAGATATCCAGCCAAGCCCAAATCAGCCAAGAAAAATATTTAATCCACAAGATATAGAAGACTTGGCAGCATCGATTGAAGAAATTGGCTTGTTACAACCAATTGCAGTGCGACGGATCCATGACAAATATGAATTAATCGCTGGTGAAAGACGCTTGAAAGCGCATCAAATTCTCAATAAAAACACCATTGAAGTGATTGTGATTGATGCATCTGATGAAGAAGTAGCACTGTTAACGCTAGCGGAAAACCTAAAACGGGAAGACTTAACTGATTATGAAATTTATGTGGGCTTAAGTTCACTGGATGAGAAACTAAAAAAGAACAAGCAAAAACTGGCAAAATCCTTAGGCATGAACCGGGAAGATATGTATAAATATTTATCTTTCGAAAAATTACCTCAAGAGCTGATTGAAGATTTAGAGCAACAACCGGCATTGCTGGCACGAACTGCCGCAACAGCAGTCAAAAAGTTTCTCTCCGATTATGAAGAAAATTACAGCAATGCTAAAAAAGCACTGCTAGAAGCCTGGGCGAAATTACTGAAAAAAGAAGTAGAGCAAACAAAACTGGCAGTATTGGCAGAAAAAATTCTCAAATCGAAAGAAACCAAACAACCCATTAAAACGTCAATCGTGCATAAAATCGAATATGAGGGGAAAGTCGCTGGCAATATCAAGTTTGATCACAATACTTTAAAAGTATCATTAAAGATAAGTGAATTTGATGATCAAAACTTACAGGAGCTGGAAAACCTGTTGAAAAAAATGCTAAATCAGTAATAGAAAAAGGTGTAGCAAATTGCTACACCTTTTTCATTAAGTCGTGAACAATTAGCACCTAAATCAGGATAAGCAGTACTCAAACTAAACGATTATTGACTCAATCAGAATTTAAATAGCTTAAGAAAAATGGGTGACTAAAAAAATCATGCTTAGTATTTAAATTTGAAGTATTTATATATTTTTTGAATTCAGATGCTATAAATTTCTGGTTTTTTATTCGAAAATAAAATGTTAATTCAATTTAAAAAGATTTTTTCTTAATGCTCACCATATTGTTTCAGCAGAAATTATGCCACTTGAATCAAATACTTTTTCAGTGCAAATTAAAACCTTGTCAATGAGTCAGGGAAATAAAGAGGTGATCAATATTGATTTTGATGATTATGAGTTTGCCAATGCATTGATCAGTAAAATCAAAAAAGTCCTGAAATAAAGTTCTAATTATATGAATACATGAGCACTACATAATATAGATTTAGCTCTCAATCCATATTTAGCTCACTATTCGGGTTAGGGGGCTATAAGTGAGATGGGAAACGCTTTTCTGGGGAGAAAAGGTATCTGATAATTATTTGATTACATATTAAGGGAACAATTTTACTAAACAGCAACAAGAATTATGGGGGCTATCATTTTAAAGCACACTGTATTTTTTCCATATTTCATCTTGATGTTCCTTCATCAGAAATGTTGTTACCTTGTTCGAAGTTTAGAATGATTTAAGCTCCGATTTTTGTTTTCCAGATGCATACCCTTTTACTTAATAAAGCAGAAACAACAAAACGTTAAGTGATAAAAATAACATGATTGAGATTTTAAACTACCCGTTTAAAAATCAAAGATAAGTGCTGATGTCGCGATGCATAATTCGTTTTAATTTGATCATGATTCATTCTATAGCTCAACTTTTCAAGCCTGAAATTGCTTAAAAATACGCCTTCGATAGTGCTAAGTGTTTTTTAAGTTTACAGACCTAAGGTGATCACCAAGCTGTTTATGTGTGGTGAAAAGAGAATGATGAAATTCAATTTGGATGATCGTTCATTTAGTAAAACCTACTATCTGGATCGCAATACCCATCCATTAAAAGTTAAAAAAAACATCAATAATCAGAAACTTTTAGAACAAAAAAATTATTCTATTTCTTCTGTTGTGGTCTTAAAAAATTCATCACTTCGACTCGTGGTGAAAACCGTGCAACGAAGCGAGATCGCTGAACGGAACATGTTGGAAAACTTTATCCGTGAGAAATACCGCCAAGTCCATCAGGCCTCAGTCTGTGAATTTTCTTCTACCCTGTTTGCCGGTTATGTTGGGACTGAGATGCAGGTCGTGATTGGTATGGAGCATTTAAGCACGGTAGATGCTTTTCTTGAACGGTATCTAGATGCGTCGATTGAACAGATACTCACTCAATTAAGTAATGTACCAGTGCAAAGACCGCAGATTGTTGAGATTGGCAATTTGGCAGCTTTGGATATGGATAAAGCCAAATTGATGGTGGCTTTTCTGGTGTTTCATTTATCGCAAAAAAATATTGATTGGGCCGTGTGTACCGGTACTGCAGCGGTTCGTTATGTATTGCAAAAAATGGGGTTGCAGTTTTATGTCATTGAAAAAGCCGACCCTGAAGTGTTGGGGGAAGCAAAACTTCAATGGGGCAGTTATTACCAGCAGAAACCTTATGTGCTTGCCATTGATGTAGCTGCAGCATTGCAGTTTACTCAGCAGTTTTACAGTTTCTCTGAATCAATTGACCAGTAGTTCGTCTTGGTAGATATACGGAATTTTAAAATGATGAATCATTTTTTTAAGGCCATTTCAGCCTATGCCCAGCAGGATCCGACACGTGAAGCCATTGTTACTGATAGGGATAGGCTTAACTATGCTGAGCTGAAAAATCAGCTTGAACAGCTTCGTGCTGAGTTAATCAAGCTAAATATTCAACGTCTGGCACTCTGGGGCGTGAATAGTGTGGATTGGATTATCATTGATCTCGCGGCCTAGTTAGCCGGTGTGACCGTAATTCCTATTCCCTTGTTTTTTACCAAAGAACAGGTTCGTCATTTGTTACAAGACAGTCAGGCAGACCTGCTTTGTATGGCAAGTGAAAAAATAAATGATGCACCACAGTGGCTAATGGAATTAGTCGATGAAATAGGCAAGCATGAGGTCTCTGTATCTGTCGATATGTATGCTCGGTTTTTTCGTTTAGCACAGCATCAAACACAGCACCAGGGCTTGCTTCCTTATCAATCCCGGCGGTTGGCAAAAATTACCTATACCTCGGGCAGTACTGGAACGCCGAAAGGGGTATGTCTGGCGGAAGACACTATTGAGTCAATTACCCATTCTCTAAGTCAGGCACTGGCCAGCAGCCAGCTTGGACGGCATTTATGCCTGATTCCATTTGCCACTTTACTGGAAAATATTGCCGGGATTTATGTCGCACTCAATATGGGACGTTCAGTGGTCATAGATGAGGTGAGTCAGTTTGGACTGGTCTCTAATCATACTTTTAATGTACAGCGTTTTGTAAATGCTGTGCAGACTTATCAAATTGAAAGTGTGATTTTACTGCCGCAAATGTTGAAAGCTATTGTGGAATATAGCACTGAATACGGCAGTACAGGTCTCAGTACGCTGAAATTTATTGCCGTTGGTGGCGGGAAAGTATCTGCCGATTTTCTTCAACAGTGCCAGCAGCTAAAACTTCCAGTCTATGAGGGGTATGGCCTGTCCGAGTGTGCCTCGGTAGTCAGTCTGAATCTGCCGGGTGCACGCCGGGTTGGCAGTGTAGGTCGGGTTCTGCCGCATGTCGAGGTTGAGATTGCGGCTAACAGCGAAGTAGTGGTCAAAGGCAATGCCATGCTGGGTTATGTCAACGACTTGGTAGCCACTCCCTATATTCATACTGGCGATGCTGGCTATTTTGATGAAGACGGCTATTTATACATTACCGGGCGCATCAAGCAGATAATTGTCAGCAGTTTTGGACGCAATATTTCCCCAGAATGGGTGGAGTCCAACAGTCTAACCGAACCTGAAATTCAGCAGATTGTCATTTTCGGGGAGGAACAGCCGTATCTGTCTGCTGTGATTTATGCCGATGATTCCACTTCCGAGCAACGGCTTGCAGTGGCAATCGAGAGAGCCAATGCTCGAATGCCTGATTATGCCCAGATTAAACGCTGGTGTCGTGCTCCCGAGCCATTTTCCCTGAGTAACCAGATGCTGACCGATAATGGAAAGTTGCGCAGGCAGCAGATCCAGCAGCATTTTCAGGCTGAATTGACAGCAAATTAACCCATATTTTCTGTGCATGCCCACGTGAACCACAGACCCATGTACAGCAGCAGAGAGTAAACTTATCTAAATGAAGCGTAAAACCCCCACCTGAGAAGCATCGCTTCGCAAGGGTGGGGGATATAAGCGACACGACATGAAATGTCGTTCAAGTTTGATTAATGGTTTTTTAAAATCCATCAAAATATTAATATAAGCACATGAAAACCCTTAAATTGCGTATTAAAGACAAACATTGCAAGGTGCTAGACCAATTGGCATCTGAGGTTAATTTTGTCTGGAATTATGTGAATGATTTAGGGTTTAAACACCTCAAGAGAAAAGGTGAATTTCTCAGTGCTTACGATATTGCTAAATATACCAAAGGCACATCAAAAGAGTGTGATTTACATAGCCAAACTATTCAGGCTGTCACCGAAGAATTGGTCACACGTAGAAAACAGTTCAAAAAAGCAAAACTTAGATGGCGTGTCAGCAATAAGAAATCAGCAAGACGATCACTCGGATGGATACCGTTCAAGAAAGTTGCCATCAAGTATGCTGATGGATACGTTCAGTACGGCAAGCATCAGTTCAAGGTTTGGGACAGTTACGGTTTAAGTCAGTACAGCGTTAAGACAGGTTTATTCGTTGAGGATAGTCGTGGCCGTTGGTATGTGTGTCTGGTGGTGGATGCACCAAAGCAAGTCAAACCGACAGCGACCAAAGCCATAGGCATTGATTTAGGCTTAAAAGATATTGCGACCTGTTCTGATGGCACTGTCATCAGTAATCCGAAATTCTATCAAAAGTATGAGCAGAAATTAGGGATAGCTCAAAGAGCCAAGAACAAAAAACGTGTTCGTGCATTACACGCCAAGATTGCGAATTGTCGTAAAGACCATTTGCACAAGGCAAGCACCATGCTTGTCAAGGGAAATGCACTGATTGTTGTTGGCGATCTGAGTGCCAAAAAACTTGTAAAAACCAAAATGGCAAAGTCTGTTTTAGATACAGGGTTTTCAGCACTCAAAACAATGCTCAAGTATAAATGCGAGAACGCAAGTGTATTGTTTGAAGAAGTCAATGAAGCCTATACCACCCAAATCTGTTCGAGTTGTATGAAAATCTCAAGCAACAGTCCGAAAGGTAGAGCAGATTTGCGAATAAGAGAGTGGCAATGTGAGTGCGGTATCACTCATCAACGGGACATTAATAGTTCCAAAGTCATTCTTGCGCTCGGGCATGAGCGTCTAGCAGTAGGAATCCCCCACCTAGCGAAAGCGTAGGTGGCGGGAGAATGTCAAGAATATTGCATCACAGATTTTAAGCACGACTCATGCACAGATCAAACAGCGTCTGATAGAACAGGGTTGGGTCTTGTTGAGACATGAACACTATGGCGTGACATCTTTTAGTGAACTCATGAATGGTCTATACCAGCGGCTGACCTATGACCCCACCCGGGAAAACATTACTCGTCAGTCGCAGAAAGTCGATGCTGGTACGCAGGCCATGGGGCTACATATTGAAAATGACAGTACCCCGCTGCCACCCGACATCATCGCCTTTTTTAGTGAAAAAAGTGCTTCGCGTGGCTCGCAGACCACCTTATGTGATGGGCATGAGGTCTGGAAAAATCTACCAGATGCTCTCAAGCAGAAATTTGCCGAGCCGATGACCATCAGCCGTTATTTACCCAAGCCGATCTGGCAAAAGTATGTGGCAACTGCGCTAAATATTGAGAATGCTGAACAGGTCGGGCAGCAGGAGCTAGATCGTTTTATCAAGATGCTGCCCGGACAATGCATCAGCCCCGCAGATGCTGAAGGCGTGCAGTACCATTTAAGCATGAATATGGTCCGTCATGACAATCTCAAGGGGGTTCCGGCCTTTGCTAACACCTTGCTGGGGCCTTCTTATAATTATGAAAAACCCCGTTTTCATTTTGCGGATGGTTCAGAAATCAGCCCCGATTTACTGGCTGAACTGGCAGAGCGCTGTGAAAATGAGACCTCGGAAATTGACTGGCAGGATGGTGATCTAGTGATTATCGACAACAAACGTTTTATGCATGGTCGACGTGAAATACTGGTGCCACTTGAACAGCGTAAACTGTATATTTGTATGGGGCTGGGCTTAGATTTTGCCTTTTAAGCAGGATGCTACATCACATTAAAAATTTAACAGAAAGAGAAATGATCTATGTCTAATTTAACCGCAGTCCTTCTTGGTGCAACTGGTGGCATCGGTCAGGCCATTGCAAATATTCTGGGGAAAAATGGCCTGAATCTGGTCTTGGTCGGACGCAATCAGCAGGCTTTGCAGCAGTTGCGTGAAAAATTGCTACAGCATTATCCGCAGTTGCAACTGCAGTTGATCCGTTGTGACCTGGCTGAGCAGCACAGCCGCGATGAGCTGATTCATGCGCTGGCCGCGCTGAATACCCCGATTCACTACTATATTAACAATGCCGGCATTAACGATTTCAGTCTGTTCTCTCAGCAATCACAGGACACCATGGAACAGATGATGCTGATCAATGTGGTCTATCCATTGCAACTGCTCCAAGGCATCATTCCACTGATGTCGAAAACTCAGCCGAGCCAGATTATTCATATCGGCTCTACTTTAGGCAGTATCGGCTATCCGGGCTATGTCAGCTATTGTGCCAGCAAATTTGCCCTGCGCGGTGCGACTGAAGCATTGGCACGAGAATACAGCAAGACCCCACTCAAATTCCGCTATTTCTCGCCACGGGCCACCAATACCGAAATGAACAATCCTGATGTGGTTGAAATGAATGTCCGGCTGGGTACGAATATTGACACACCAGAATTTGTAGCACAGGAATTTTATCAATTCCTGCAGAAAGACTGTCAATCCTATCAGGTCGGCTATCCCGAAAAAATCTTCGTCAAGGTCAATCAGGTCTTGCCGAATATCGTGGCCAATTCTCTTCAGAAAGATCTGGATACTATTTACCAATATGCAGACAAACAAAAAGGGGGATGAGGTTTTAATGCCGTTGGATATGAAGTCTTTATTTGGGCTCTCTTGGTGTACGGTCACAGGCTTGATTTAAAGCCTGCTTAAATTTTGGTTTGGGATTAGACGACTTAATATTCAACTTTGACCAGCTGTGCTGACTGAGTGAGGTTAAAGCAGGGACCAAAAGTATGATGCAGTAGGTGTTGGAATATATCAGCTAGACTGATTGCAAAACGCTCCGGACAAAAGTGGACAGGTTATGCTCATTGACAGCAGATACGCTGACAGGGGGCAAGTATTCAATCCGTGGTTTTTGTGTGCTGGTCTAGAGCGGTTTAAAAATGTGAACAAGATGTTTTTGGGTTTCACATAAAATTCACTTTAAAATCACTATGATCAAATCCGAAATATAATATTTCGAAGATACGAAAATACTGAATCAATCTTAATTTAGATATGACAAATCTTTTATTTTTGATGAACAGTGTTTTTACTGACTCTTAAAATTTAATTGGATGAATCAGTGGTGATACAATTTGTTTCTAAATCAAAATTACCGACTGCTTTCGGTAATTTTGAGATTATAGCATTTCAAGATCAAACGACGGGTGAAGAACATATTGCTCTTGCTCAAGGATTAGAAACGGTTCCTGTAAAACCCGTATTAGTCAGAATGCATTCTGAGTGTCTCACAGGGGACGCTTTTGGTTCATTAAAATGTGATTGTGGCCCACAATTACATGCAACCATGAAAATGATTAATGATGCAGGGCAAGGGGTAATCTTGTATCTACGTCAGGAAGGTCGGGGCATAGGATTGACCAATAAAATTCGTGCATATGCACTGCAAGATCAAGGTCATGATACGCTTGATGCCAATCTGTTGTTAAATTTACCTGCAGATGCCCGGCAGTATGATATGTGTAGCATTATGCTGGATTACCTACAAATTAAAGATGTCCAGTTGATTACAAATAATCCACTTAAAATCAAGGCACTGACTGAGTTAGGAATTAATGTGGTTAGCCGCGTTCCCTTGACGGTAGGCTTAAATCATTTTAATAAAGCTTATTTAGAAACAAAGCAGAAGCGTATGTCACATCTCTATGAAAACAGTGATTTTTAGCCTAGCTTAAGCCTAAACATTTTAACTCTTCTTATTGTTTCTGTTGAAAATAGATCAGGATGACAGAAATTCTGATTTTCACTTTAATCGAGAAAGCTTTGCCTAGACAAAGCTTTCAGTACCACAGCTTAGTACTTAAGTAGATGATTGAACTGCTCCCATTATCCTAGATAAAGCAGAATCTGATCTTCCAGGTGTAATTTGGGTAGTCTGCCTTTAGCTAGAACAGCTTATGCAATTGCTCAACCATTAAATAAAACGTTGACCATGAGATGCTCATAATCGCTTAAGCTGTGTTTCAGAAAGCTGTTTTGAGTCTATGTATTTCATCTAAAAATTATGCATGAATGTTAAAAATTCTACGGTACAAATAATCAACAATAAATAGCTTAATTTTTGATTTATGAAAGAGATATTTTATATATCACATATTCTAAAGCTTTATTTTATGGAAATAAGGCGGTTAAAAAACCTTGCTGATTGGTTTAACTTCTGAAATCTATATTCATATTGCATTTTTTATTCCAAAATAACCTTTACCTGATTGAGAGACAACTGCCTATAACACTCTTAAAGGTATTATCTTTAGTTTAAAAGTTAAAAACTATAAAATTAAAAAGATACCCTCTTCATCTGAACGCTAGCTTTAAATCTCATACATTAACAAGATAATGGATAATATAAAAATAATGGATCATGGATTTTTAATTTAGTAAATAAAATTAATGTATAAGATGTGAAAGGCTAAAAGCTTGCTATAGTGTGCTAAATTTAGCTTTTTATATAGCGCAGATTCAAATCCCAAGTGCAACACATTTGTAGTTAGTTGAAAAAGTTAGGTGTATTCATAGAATCATTAGACTTTTTCAACTCGCAATTGGAAAGCACACAATGAAGAAATACACCCAACTTTC
>NZ_VPCP01000079.1:0-14003 GCF_013418145.1 Acinetobacter sp. YH12201
TCTAAAATTAACATAATACACGTTATACGAAATCGTTTTAATTATTTATTTTAAATCAATAACTTAAAGTGTTTTAATCAGCCCAATCTCAACAGATTGGGCTTTTTCTTCATTTTTAGGTGTTCCACGATCACTATTTGATCAATGTTCCACGGCTTTGATTAGATACCCTGAACAATCCCCTCAGCCATTCGGCAGGAAAAATCGGCTCCAGAAGCCTCTTTTCTCCGGTTCAGGTTCAACATGCTCAGGAACAGGGATACGTTTGATTTCTGGAGTAGTCAATCCGTCATAGTTCGGCTCAGACTCTGACCGAGGATCCGTTGCTATATCCTGGTTAGATTTCTGATCGGTAAACGTAGTCATATTGGCTTTGGGGGCTTCCAGTAAGCGTTGCATAGCTTCAATCTGTTCCTGGTAGAACGATTCGCGTTCTAGTGATTGATTTTCTCTAAGCAATGCCAGGTTTAGCTGTTTTTCCAGTATGTCAACTTGACGTTTGAGCAAGTCAACTTCCGTCAAGTTTTGACTGTTAATTGATTGACTTTGGTTGACACTGGAATCCTTTGTTTGTGGCTCGCCAAAAACTCTCAAGGCTTCTGCAAAGTCAATTAAACCATCAGATCCTTTGGACAGATTTCCTTTATTTATATGAGCATATACGGCTTGTCTTGAATACCCATAGAGCTTGGCCAACTCTGAAACTGACAGTTTTTTCATTATGTAAACCAGGTTTCAATTTGTGTTAATACTTGACTGTCAACTTTACAATGTCAATTGACATCATTTATTGAAAGCCAACTTTTCGAAGTAATGGGGTAAGTTCTTTTAATTTCTTCGGCTCTTTTAGCATATCTGCAATCCGTACAGCAAATTGTTCATAGCTTTCGGTGCCTTGTGAAAGTTTTCCCATTTCTGGAAGCTCTGACAATTTACTTGCAAATGAATAGCGTTGAGCATCTGTTAAAGTGATCGTTATATCTTCTCTTACATCAATACTTTTAGCTGACTTCGTTACTGATTTTTTTTGTTTAAAGCTAAATGAAAAACCTGTAATTGATCTACCCGTCTTATGCTGTTCAACTTTAACAGTAATGTCGGTATGTTCATTTACTTGCTTTAATGCAATGTCCAAGACATATTTTTTAAAGTCATACATCCGTTTGTATTCAGTATCTAGTACACCTATTTTTTGTCTGAAATCAGACAATGTTATAAGAGGCGTTTTTCCTGTACTACGCCATGCAATCAATATCTCATATAACCGAACGGCATAAGCACTTGTTAAATTGCTTATTTGTTGTATTTCATACTTTGTAAATTGTTCTTCTAGTCTTGTAATTAAAGGCACGATAGCGGGAGAAAAAATAAGTCTAACAACCGCTTCATTATCAATATAAGCGACTTCACTTACCCATCTTGACTTGTGATTAATGATGTTGCCTTTTTCACTAAGACTTTGATAACTGAATTGTCTTGAAAATAGATTATCACAAGCATCTTTTAGTGCCTGATAAGCCGTATTTCGATGTACACCAAATTGATTGATATAGCTTTCAGCATGAACAGTTAATGGATCATTAGCATTTATTCCTTTACCTGATTCCCTTGCTTCAACGATAGCTAGAAGAATTAATCGTTGCTCGACTAGATCAAGGTTATAACTAGCATTAATTAATGCATTATCTTTAACTATTAATTCTGTTTTCATATGAAAAGGTTGTATTTTTAATTCAATAAGACGAGGTTATATTATAAGCTCGCTTAATGCAAGGCAAACCTCGTTTTAATGCAAGGCAAACCTCGTTTTAATGCAAGGCAAACCTCGTTTTAATGCAAGGCAAACCTCGTTTTAAAGTCGCTAAGAATCTTATAAATAAAGGCTTTCAGTCTGTCTAAAAGCATTTAAAAACTTTAAAAATAATTAAAAGCCCAGGTCATGAAAAATTGCCCTTGGTTTTCGCTTCGCTCAAACTCTATTGAATCTCGCTTTCGCTCGATTCGTCGGGGCAATTTTTTGGCTCATCTCGTTGTGACTTCAATAAAAAGCAAAAGCATGATGAATTCGCTTCGCTCATAAAGCTTTTTACTCGCTTTGCTCGGTCTGGGTGCATAAGACTACATAAAAATGTAGATTTTCTAGAGCTCAAAGCACTTAAAAGCGGTTTTGCAGGGAGTCTAGGCGCAACTTTTCAGTGTGACGCTCGTAGACACTCGCTCTATATCTACCGGAAGGACTCAAATTGCACGCATACAGATAAAAATGAGCCTTATCTCTTTCAACTCTTCGCATCAGAATCTCAGAAACATACCAGTTCACTCGCTACTTTCTGTCCTTGAACACGCCTGAAAAGTTCATTCATTTATCAGCATCAGTAAAAAAAATTCAAAAACACCACTATTGGAGATTCGTTTTTTTTATTTCTGGTAACGTCAGGTGAATCAGTATTGGAACGCAAGGATACATAGAGACCCCTTTTTTTGCTTCGCTCAAAAATTGGTTCTATGACCTTGTAAGGGGAGACCCCTTAACCCCCAAAAGCAAAAGCAGGCAGGCAAATATGGCAAAAGCAATAAGAGAGAAAAGCTATAAAGTGCGGATGTCATTAGCAGAAGTTGAAACTCTGAAAGAAGCAAACGTTTTGAACATCGCCAAGTTTTTACGAGATTCAGCGTTGAATGCTGTTAATAAAAAAGAGCAAAAAAATTTTTATTCAAAAGTTGATCGTGACTTTGTTCTCGAACTTAGTCGCATCGGCAACAACATCAATCAGATTGCGAAAGCGATTAACACTGATCTTGCAAAAGGCGAGCCGTTTAATGCTGTAAGACTGTTTCACCTGTTGATTGCTATTAATGAGAACCTTGAAGCACTGAGACTGGACTTGAAATGATTGTCGAATTTTTCAGATATGGTGACGGAATTTCAAAAGGGCCGCTTGATTACTTTCTCGGGAAAAAGCGCGACCGTGAGCATGCAAAAATTTTAAGTGGTAATGAGCAAGAAGTTGCAGGACTTATAGACAGTTCGCCTTTTGCAAAAAAATATACGTCCGGATGCCTGAGTTTTTACGAGAGCGATTTATCAGATGAAGCCAAGCGCAAAATCATGGCCGATTTTGAGCACTGTCTTTTTCCAGGCATGAGTTCAGATCAGTACCGTGTCTTGTGGATTGAGCATAAAGACAAGCTAAACGAGGAAACAGGGGAGCGCAGGCTTGAGTTGAATTTCTTGATTCCAAACACTGAAATCCTGACAGGAAACCGGCTACAGCCCTTCTATCATGAGGCCGATATGCCGAGAGTTGATCTGTTTAAGAAGATTATTAACTTTGAGCATCAGTTACATGACCCAGACGATCCGATGTTTCGCCAAGACATCAAAACTAAGAAAAGCCTGCCTAAAAATACCGCAGACATCAAAAGAGTTTTAGATGTAGCAGCAAGAAAACAAATCGAAGGAGGCTTTATTACTGACCGTGAGAGCATGAAAAAGTGGCTCACTGCTCTTGGACTTGAGATCACAGGGGTAAAACCAAACAGCATTTCAATACGTAACCCACATAATGATGACGAAAAAAGCCGACCTATCAGGCTAACAGGTGCGATCTATGAGCAGAATTTTAGATTTGGAGCAGAGGGCGATAGCCTTACAGCAGCAGCGTCAGAACGATATAGAAGAGAAGCTCGAAAGCGTTATAGAGAAAATCTTCAGCGATACGCAGAACAAATTGACTGCAAGATCCGAGAATTTCAGCAGAAGTATCAGCAAAGAGACGCTGAGCTTGAGAAAGCAGGACATGCAAGCCACGAAAGAGCTAGAGACCCAAATCTTGACCAACAAGGAGGCGTTGAAAAACCAGCAGAGCGAAGCAACGAGCGAGATTATCGAGCAGATTACAACAGACAAGAAAACATTGCAGAAAGCACATACACAAGCAATCAACGAGCTTCAGGCAGCCTGCCAGAAGCAAGTCGAGAGCTTAGAGGAGATCTTGCAAGAGTCGAACCGCTTACAAGGAGAGCTAGTACAGGCAGCGAGTTTGAAAAGAACCCTTTTCAAATCGATTTATCCCTTGATCTTGCTAGTCTGTTTTTTAGTTACATGCAGCATCGGAGCAGGGTTTTACTTAAAAAGCCAAAAAGATCACATAGCCGAATTGCACAGCCAAGTGCAAGCCCTGAGACACCAAGGAGGGAGCCTGAAGCTATCGAACTGCGACAGCCGATTATGCGTACAGATAGATCCGAAATCCACGATCTACGAGGGCAATTACAGAATAGTAGCGGAGAAGTAAATGAGTTTAGAAACGCAGTTATTGAAGATCATAGAAGAGCAACAGCAGCAGCTAGAGCAGCAACTGAAGCAGCAGCAAGAAGCCTTGAAGCTCATTCAGGCTCAAGCACGGACTATCGAAGAGCTAGAGAGCTACACAGAGACTTTGAAAGACAGGAACAGCAAGCTAATCGAAAGGAACAATCTGTTAGTGGAGCAGATAACCACATATCAGGGGATAGTGAAAAAGCTATCAGAGCAAACAGTCTCAGAGCATTTTTCAGAGGCTTTACAGAACGAATTGGCGACCGTTTTAAAGACGCATGTGACGAAATTGGTGAGTTCTTTAGACGTACAAGAAGAATTGAGAAGCTTGTTAAGGGAGATTTTGCCGAGCCTGGTGCAAGCAGAAATAGAGAAGCAAACGAAGCCACTGGCGAACCAAATCAGCGAGAGAATGAACTCAGTCGAGCAGTATCAACAAAAGTTAGCGAATTTAATCCAGGATATATCTTCAAGGCTCTAGATGAGTTAGATAAGCGCAAAGAGCTACAAGCAAAGCAACGGGCTGCTGAGCGCAGTTCAGGACTGGATTGTGAAATGTAAAGAGGGATTAATGAAATGAAAGATTTGAATATAAATTTGATGAAAGCCAATATCAGGAAACACATTTTGAAAGGCAGAGGTATTGAGTTCTTTAATATGCAGTTCAACGACTGTAATCAGGTTCTCAAATCCCTCAGTTTCCCCGGTATTCATCCGAGCCAACTCTGTCGAGTAGCTCGGATTATGATGCCTACTTTTAAAGAGGAACCCCCCACGATCAGTAAGTAGTTCTAGGGAGCTTATGACGATGTGGGGTGGACTGAGTCCGTTTTACCCAATCTTCCGGATATTCTTGACTGTAAGAATCATAGTAATGACCTGACCAATATTCCTGATTGTCTTCTTGGTATTCGTGATCTTGAGAAAAGTTGTGGGTGCTTTGTTGCGCTACAGCATGTTGCTGAAGTGTCTTTTCAGCTTTTTTTTCCGCCTGATCTAAAGTCATGAAAATATCGAGCAAGGCTTGGCGTTGTTGATGATTCAGAAGTTTAGCGCTTTCGACAATCAGTTGTTTAGCGAGGTTTTTTGGGATGCATGGGTTTGCATCATTGAATTTAATATGCATAGCAGTTTCCTAGATAAGAGTTTAATTATCTCCATCACTTCTCACGGCAATGGAGGCAACTTAACAGGGGTGAGAATACTGAATCTAGGATCAGCCAGCACGAAGCTGCCCTGCTAAGCTACCATAGGGACTGCTTAACAGTAGGCAAAAAAATAGCCGCAAGTGCGACATTTAATTGCACCTAGATTTTATCAGGTTCTCACGCCTGGACACAGATTTTGCTGCGTTAAAATAAGATTATCCAGTAAAAAGCAGGGCGTCAAGGTCCTAATCAGTAGTTCTTATAAAAACTGAAAAAAATCTAACTAAAAGGTGTCTATAAAATCGTTGGCTATTCAGTTGCTTACATCTGAATTTCGTATATGAGATTTTATGTTAAATAAAAAGACACCTCTTAAAGGTGTCTCTGTGAAGTAACTAACTATTTAAGTAAAAGGTTAATTTTTTGTTTAACCTCAGCTAATTCTTTACTTGTTGCTTGCCCTTTTTTTGTGGCTTTCCGTGCAACCCAATCTAAACTTTTAACTTGATCAGATAAAGCAACGTTAGTTGGATTGCCAGCTATAGAAACTTCAAAAGGGTACTTTTTAATTTGTGTTGTCAGGGGGCAACAAATCAATAAGCTTGTTAGTTTATTGTATGAAGCTGGACTTAGAACTAAAGCTGGTCTATGGCCTGCTTGTTCATGTCCAGCTTGAGGTGTGAAATTAATCCAAATAATGTCACCAGCTTCTGGAACATACTGTTGATTCATTTAGAAAATTTCCTTACCAACCGAATATCCAGTATCTACTTCATTATGCAAATTTTCAGAGGTTATACCTGCTAATAGCTTTTCTAAAGACAGATCTGATTTCTTTTTAATCGGTTTAATAACAATAGATTTATTTTTCATAGATACTTCTACGATACTTTCTGGCTTTAGATTAAGACCATTCAGTAAATCAGCAGGTAAACGCAAAGCTGCACTGTTACCCCATCTTTTAATAGTTAACTCCATCTTGACCACCTACAAGTATATACTAATGTATATACATTAAAGCTTGGTGAGCCGTATGTCAATCTGAGCTAATTGGAGGATCAGTGGGTTAATATTAAGATTAAAAAATATTTTCACATCTAATCATATGTACAAAAAATAATGTAAGACTATGATAGTCAATCTATTATTTTAGCTAGTAAAATTATGAGTTCTATTGAAAGTGAAGATACGCATTACAAAGTAAAAATTGAGCTATTCGAGACAAATTGTTAGAACCCATTCAAAATGTCTATATTCTCACTAATAAAAATGTCTAGTTTATGATGGGTTAACCATCATGGACTGGATATGAAATATAGATGCTGATCACTATGTCTGACAAAGAAATTCAACGTCTTGCTGTTCTGCAAGACGTTCGAGATCAACGTATTACACAAGTCCGTGCTGCTGAAATCCTCAATCTTTCAACCCGTCAAATTACCCGGTTATTACAGAAGCTCAATCAAGATGGTGTTTCAGGTATGGCGCATGCCAGTCGTGGTCAACCTGGCCATCGTCGCCATGATGATTTATTAAAATCAAAATGTCTTTCCATTATTTCTGAACATCTGCTGGGATTTGGACCCACCTTGGCCCATGAGAAGCTCAGCAGCATATTTGACCTGAATATCCCGGTAGAAACGCTTCGGCGCTGGATGACTGCAAATGACCTCTGGATTCCGCGATCCAAGCGCCTTAAACGTCCATATCAGCCACGTTATAATCGGGATTGCTTCGGTGAGCTGATCCAGATTGATGGCTCATATCATGACTGGTTCGAAGGACGCGCTGCTAAGTGCTGTTTATTGGTGTATATCGATGATGCCACTGGAAAGCTGTTACATCTGCGCTTCTGTGAGGCGGAAACGACCTTTGACTACATGCTTTCAACCCGAGCTATTTAAACAGAAACAAGAAATGGCGGCAGAAATTAATCGCATACGAGCAGAGAATAATTACATGCTCTATCGACCTCATTATGAGGCAGAACTGAGTAAACAGAAGCAGTTGGAACAAGAACAGCAGCAAAGACAGGAAAGAACTAGAGGCTATGATGGCCCGAGTTTTTGGTAAGTTTTTTGCCTAGGATCAGTCATACCAGTTTACTGCATAAATTGATTCGCAAATTAAAATTAATGTGACCGCCCTAGTACAATTTATAGAATATGAGGCTATTAATGGCCAATCATAGTTAACGCTACATCAAAGTTTTTTACCATTTGTAAACTAAATTCTAGCACATCTCTATAACTATCTTGTTTGTTAGAGCAAATTAAAAAGATACTTCCATCCTTTAATGCATGTAAGGAAAATAGTTTATTATCTGTCCAAATTAACATCTTTTTAGGTTTTTGCTCATCAATGTAACTTAGGGCAGTACTAGATTCTACAAATAAACTTGATGCACAAGCTGCAGCCTCATCCCCAGAGATTTGACCATGCATTGCTAGAATTAATCCATCAGGATTAGATAAAGCGGCTCCTGAAAAGCCAATGCATTGTTCACATTGACGTAATCCTCTTTCAATATAAACCATTGCTGTTCTTGAAAAATGCTGGGCCATTTAACTCCCCAAATATATCTTGATCATTAGTAATTCAATTGGACTGTTCCCAGTATTTTAGATGTGAGAAAGCTTTATTTTGAAGCTGCCTAAAATGTTTCTGGTCTCATCCCCCAATCAGGTTTGAGAAATATAACTGAGTTTACTATTTTTTGTTACTGAACAGTTCTGACATGCTAATTTACCAATTCTAGTATGGAATCTTACCAAAGACCCCTTTGCAATCTCCGCACCACAATAATCACAGATAGTTGCTTCATCTAAGTGGCACTCTTCATATTTTTCTGTATCAATAAATAAATTACCAATCTGCTTTAGCCAAGCTTGAGATTTTACAATATCTTCCTTAAATTGAAATTCATACATTTCAAGTTCTTTAATTAATATTTGAGGTACTAAATGCTCTTGTAGAGACTGATGCATCAAATCCATTCGATGTTGAAATAAAGATTCCGAAATAACCATCCAATGATGCGAGTTTCTTGGCTGTTCACCTAGATAAATTTGTTCTCCAACAATATTTTCTTTCAAAAAAGCGAATTGTTTGCCAATAATCCGTTCTATTGTTATACGTTCAAAAAAAGGCGCAAGTTGTTTATCTGCATAGACCTTTTTATAAAATGTAGTGAGAATTGTACGTATTTTTTCATCCCCTCCCAGTTGTTCCCATAAAATGGGATTTGGTTTTAGTCTTTCTTGTTTTGCTATAGGAGGCGTTGATAACGGACCTTTAATATAGAAATCATTACCCTCAATATTTAAACCTTTCTGTTCTATCCCGATAATATTATTTGACTGGATTTCAATAGATAATTCTGTTCCCCGATCAGGGTTACTGATAAGCATCCCTAGAGTTGAATACGTCCTAGTCAAATCCATTATCACAATATATTGCCCTGTTTTATAGCTCAATTCCCGATAGGTTTCACAGTCTAATTTCCATGTATGAACTGTGGTTTGTGAAAATGCAGATACAACACATTTTGTCACAATATCTTCACTAGTTTTCATAACTATGTGCATATCTGTTGTGGGAATACATTGGCAAGATAAAAGATAATTTTGCCCTTGATGGGTAGGAGGAAGTTTTTTGCTAGCCGCTTCTGGAATTTCACCTGAAATACATTTCACCATACAGCGGTGACAGACTCCACTTTTGCAAGAGAAATCTATCTGTAATCCCGAGCGTAAAAAACACTCTAAAAGAGTTTCGTTTGGTTTACAAAGAACAGTATGTCCAGAATATTGAATATTAAACATTTCTATACCAATTATTCTATTTACAGAAATTAAAATATTGTCATAAGCAAAAAAGCATTTGCTTATGACACTAATACATAAATTGGTTAGTTATGAAATGCTCTTTCAATTGTTGGTAATGCTAGACGAGCTTTTGTAATCACCATACCTAAATTGGCCCCTTTTCGGCAAACAAAACAAATAACCTCATGCTGGTCTTTTGTACGAATAAAGACATGAATTAAGTTCTCACTATTTACAATAATTTCCTGAAAATAATGATAATTATCTTCATCCATTAAACCACGTGATTTTTTAAAGATCTTTTCAATAGCAACAACATTTGACCCTTGAAATAGATCTGCTGTTGCAGCAGCTAAAAAATCAAAAACCTCTGATGGATGTGAATCAACAGTTTTAATACTTAATATCATACCCGAATTCAAGTCTATGAATCCTGCTGCTAAACAGTCAGGAATACTTGTCATTGCACGTTGTAAAGCATCATCTAAAGACATATTTTTCTCCGTATTTTAACTAATCGAGGAATTAGTTTTGATGTAGGTCTTAATATACTCTGAAAAACTATACAAAAAATTAATTTGTTGCTGAGATTGAATCATTTGATAATTAAGAGATCGAATATAATCTATAGCCTCTTGAGCTGTAGTTCCGATGGGGGCTTTCCATAAATAATAGGCAGCTAACATTGTTCCTGTTCTTCCTAATCCTGCTTTGCAGTGAATAGCAATAATTTTTTGTTCTGTTATTTTTTGATCTAAATTTTGGCAAAACCATTCAGCATCTTTTAATGATGGTACGGACATATCAATAATAGGAAAATGAGAAACATCAATTCCTAGAACTTTTGCTTTCAGTGGATTAAACATTTCTTCAGTTAAAGATATTAATTCAGTAATACCTACACCTTTCAGATAACCTAAATCTAGCATTGTTTCACCTACTATACCTGGGCAAGGTGTTCCAGCCAATCGACCTCGAATTAACCATACAAAACCTTTCGGTCCTCGTGACTGGCTTTTTGCTTCTAGATTGTGATTAAGATAAGAAATTTTTGATGCAGTACATTGATTAATGGGTGGGAAATTATATTTATTTTGATTAAATTTATTATTTTTTAGATTAGTTATGTTTTTAAGATCAAAATTTTCCTGTTCTAATTCTAAGTTATCTAAATCGTGCGCTGAAATTTCAGCACAAGAACCGGTTTTTAAATATTGTTTGGTTAATTCATTTTTAGGGTCATTAAAGAAAGTTTCAGTATTATTCTCTTCTTGAACACACCCATTGGCTAGTAACACTACTCTATTTGCTAATTCTTTTGATCGCTGAATGTGATGAGAAACTATTACTATAGGAACAGTTTTAGATATTTTAATAATTAAATCATGTACTAATATTGCTTCATCATCAGTTAAACCAGCTGTTGGTTCATCTAACATAAGTATCATTGGATTAGATAAAATTGTACAAATAATTGCTAAAATTTTAGATTGATAACGTTCTAGAATAGCAGTTGAATGATTAAGGTTATCTAAAATCCATGCTTGATCGTAATTCTGAGTAATTTTTTTAATAACACTAATTTGTTCTAGTAATCCCAAGTTAGAACGATTAGGAAGGTGAGATAAAATATTTTCTTTAACTGTATTTGTTAAATGAGTTAGCTTTTGTTGAACTAGAGCGGGTTTTTCTAAAGAATTCAATAAATTCTTACCTCGAAATAGAATATGTCCAGAAATTTCTATTTGTGGATTATCATAATTTAAACCTGCTAAAGTTCTTAATAAAGTAGACTTCCCTGTTCCTGATGGTCCCATAATAATTGTGATTTCTTTGTCAAAAATTTCTAGATTTAGTGATCTGAGTATCTTTTTTCCTGATATATACAAGTCAAGATTTGATATTAATAAAATTGGAATTGTATCAATCATACAATTAATCCTCTTTAAGAATTATTTTTGGCAATTTTACCTCCTATTGTAAGCTACTTATTATCATCTTGGTTATCTGACAGGTATTTATACGTCTTTGTTTGCCTATCAACTCTGTCTTCAAAACAAGCCGATGATTCGTATTATGGAAACATCGGCTTAAACAGGATTCGGATTAGGTAATAAAAAAAGCCCGACATTCTGTCGGGCTTTTTCGTATTCGGTTCTAGGTATAACGTCCTGTTGTACCTCACGATCCTTGCGTTAGAACGTAAACATCCATTTTACGTTCCGGAACATCCTGTTCCTGCATGACTTCATCATAAGAAAAATCGCAGTGATGACATAGACGCAATGATCCCTAATTTATGTGATCCTGAGCGTACAGGATTGTTCAAAATTTATCCCAAGGGTTATCCGCAGAAATTGTGGATTCTTTCGGGCATAAAAGGCTTAAAAAATATATGGGATTACTGTTTTTGATTAAAAATTAGACAATTTTATTGGCGAAAGATTCCAGAATTGAGCATAAAAAAGCCGACATGTTTCAGAATCGGCTTTTTTACGGTTTTTGGGTTTTTAAAAATTAGTTAAATTATTGATTTATATTATTTTAACTAAATACATTTCGCATAAGCTCTATTATGTTAAATAATTAAGGATAAAAGCTTTATTACTAAATAGAACAGTTGCTTAAAGCAGTATAGAGTTAAGTTTGCATTTTAATATCAAGTTGTCTTTCAGCACCGATAATCACCATACGAATCCCATTTTCAAAAATGTCATCCGCATTCATATTTTGTAAGGTATTCACTCCTTGGAGCATGAGTGGATATATAGTTGGATCGGCTTCGAATGGTGGGTCTGATCTTATTTCTTCTTGCTGCTCCTCAAGGACCCACCCAACAATAAACCTTCCTAATGTCATAAGTAATGCAACTGCTTCAACAGGAGAAAACCCAGCATGAGATAACAGCGCAACTTGGGCCTCAATCGTGTTGAAATGTCCTTGACTGGGGCTAGTTCTTGCATGTAGACGAGCACCATCACGGTAAGCTAGTAGTGCTCGACGAAAGCTTACAGAATTAGCGAGCAACCAATCTTGCCATGTCATCCCATCGATGGGTAAAGAAACTAAATGGTGTTCATTTATAATGGTTTCCGCCATTGCTTCCATTAACAAGGATTTATTCTTGAAATGCCAATATAGAGTTGGAGATTTAATACCCAATCGTTGAGCTAGCTTGCGTGTGGTTATTGAATCTATGCCTTCTTCATTCAACATATCCAATGCGGTACGCAGGACTATTTCACGTGTCAGACGTTGAGGTGCAATATCTTTTTTACTCATAAATCTATCACTGATAGGGAGTGTGTGAGAGAATATTAATTCTATCATTGCTAGAGAAGGCATTTGTGAAGAAATCATTGAGCGTGATTTTAATCACTATATTTCTGGATGCTGTTGGGATTGGTTTAATTATGCCGATCTTGCCTGAATTATTACGGTCATTGGCTGGAGCTGAAGCAGGCGGTGTTCACTATGGTGCTTTATTAGCTGTGTATGCTCTGATGCAGTTCATTTTTGCACCTATCCTTGGAGCGTTGAGTGACCGATTTGGACGTCGACCTGTATTAATTATTTCAATTGCTGGTGCAACGGCTGATTATCTCCTAATGGCTGCTGCTCCTTCTCTATTGTGGCTATATATTGGTCGTATTTTTGCGGGAATTACAGGTGCCAACATGGCTGTTGCAACAGCTTATGTTTCAGATATTACTCCAGCCCATGAGCGTGCAAAAAGGTTTGGTCTCCTTGGAGCTGTCTTTGGTATTGGGTTTATAGCGGGTCCGGTAATAGGTGGAGTTTTGGGTGAATGGAACTTACATGCACCGTTCTTTGCTGCTGCTTTTATGAATGGGATTAATTTAATAATGACAGCAGTCTTATTAAAAGAATCAAAACACAGCAATAAAATGACTGAGAAGGTTCAGGAGCAATCAATATTAAAGAAATTATCCTATTTGATCACTCAACCTAATATGGCTCCATTGCTTGGTATCTTTTTAATTATCACATTGGTTTCACAAGTCCCCGCAACTTTATGGGTTATCTATGGGCAGGATCGTTATGGCTGGAGTATATTTATTGCAGGTGTTTCCCTTGCTAGTTATGGAATATGCCATTCTATTGCACAGGCTTTTGCTATCGCCCCTATGGTAAAGAGGTTTGGAGAGAAAAATACGTTGTTATGTGGAATAGCTTGCGATGCAATTGGTTTACTTCTTTTATCTATTGCTGTTGAAGAATGGGTGCCTTTTGCGTTGTTACCATTGTTTGCCCTTGGTGGAGTAGCCGTTCCTGCTTTGCAAGCAATGATGTCCAGAGGTATTAGTGATGAAAGACAAGGTGAATTACAAGGGCTATTAAGCAGTTTTAATAGTCTGGGGGCTATAATTGGTCCTGTATTAGTTACTAGCCTCTATTTTATGACTCAGGCATCAGCTCCTGGAATGGTATGGGCATTAGCTGCAATACTTTATGTAATCACCCTACCCTTATTGCTTAAGTATCGCCTGAATAAATATTCTGGAGTTCCATAAAATATTTAATTTATTGGTTTAAAAACTAATGGATTCTATAGTTTATCTAAAATTAACATAATACACGTTATACGAAATCGTTTTAATTATTTATTTTAAATCAATAACTTAAAGTGTTTTAATCAGCCCAATCTCAACAGATTGGGCTTTTTCTTCATTTTTAGGTGTTCCA
>NZ_VPCP01000080.1:0-13755 GCF_013418145.1 Acinetobacter sp. YH12201
AAATGCCTTTGTGCACTGGAAAATGGGATGTTTACCATCGGTTGGATAATGGGAGCCGGATGAGCTGAGAGGTTCATGTCCGGTTCTGCGAGGGGCTAAGGGTGAAATTCCCTTGGTCTACTCACCCCTATATCCGTACTCATGAAGGGTGGCTATATCTCGCAGTTGTGATTGACCTGTTTTCACGTCTTGTAGTTGGCTGGTCGATGAAATCCAGAATCACGACAGACCTGGTTTTAGATGCATTATTGATGGCTTTATGGCGAAGAAAACCACAGACTAAAGTTCTGATTCACTCTGACCAAGGCAGCCAATACACCAGCCATGAATGGCAGACATTTCTCAAGCATCATAATCTTGAAAGTAGTATGAGTCGCAGAGGAAATTGCCATGACAATGCTGTTGCAGAAAGCTTCTTTCAGCTATTAAAGCGGGAACGAATTAAGAAGAAAATTTATGCATCAAGAACTGAAGCCAGATCGGATATTTTTGAATATATTGAGATGTTCTACAATTCAAAACGCAGACATGGTTCCAATGGTCAGCGTTCTCCATTAGATTATGAAAAAGCCCATCAAAAGATGGTTAGGTGTGTCTAGAATTTTGGTGGCTATTCAACCACAGAGGCAGAGATGCTACTTGCTATCATCATTTTATTTAACATTTGCTTTCTCCCATTGATTTCCCTTAAAGGCAATTGTGAGGCAAATAACACATAATAATTTTATAAAACTTTTCTCAATTCATTTGATTATTAACGAATAATCCACATAAATCGATCAAAAGATGAACATTGTTTATGTCAAATGGGCAGCATCAATTTTTTTCTTATCATGATTATTTTATTTCAGTGCAATTGATCTTAATCATGGACATATTAACGCTATGTTATACATGGTCTAAATGTAAGTCATGGACTGGATTGATAAAGAAGCTCATAGAAAGGTGGATTTTTTTCTTTTTGATAAAATTTCGATCAATCTATTTTATAGGTGATTCAGTTTGAAATTTTAGTATGTCAGAATGTATCCTCCAAACAGAGGGTAAATACAGATGTCTGATATAGAACTAAAAAAATTAGATGAATTGCTTGAAGCAGCTGCCAAAAAAGGCAAAAAAGTTGAGAAAATCTTGCTAGGATATAAAGCTTATGTTTGCTTAATGGGGGATACATCATTTCATGATGAGGTGATGAATTCAGCTATAAATCCGAACAAACGTAAATATAAAAAGCATAAAATTAAGGTTACCCAAGATGAGTACCAGTTTGAGTTAAAATATGTATAGCTCATAATTTTAGAAAACAGGCCTATAGAAATATGGGCTTTTTATTTCCTGAAAAAAGCAAGTCTTCATGCTAGTCGTCCGCTTAGATACCTCACATTAAGCAGGCTTTTTCATATTGTATAAATCATTAATTAAGACTTATTAATAATGTGATTTAATTATCATTATTTTATTTTTTGGTATGTTTTGCCACTGAAAAATATTTGAATAGTGTACAAAATACCCATCAGAAACTGCTGTAGTTTCTGAATGACCTCCCAAGGTCCTTAGTTTATAAGCCCACATCGTCTTTCCATGAGTGGGCTTTTTTTTGTATAGGGAAAAGCTGTATACCTTATTTAATTCCATTTCATACTGGTACTGTGTAGACATAGGTTGTGAGTGGTGTTTAGGGAATTCAGTTAAAAAAATGGTGGGATATGATTAAGAAAATTATTAAATCTATTTTTTGCAAGCATGATTACAAACTGATTCGAACTATTCATGGTGATCAGATTAATCACTTAAATGCTCGTAGTGAGTGGCAATGTGAAAAGTGTAAATGGATCACATATGGTCGATATTTAGATCGAATTAAATAAATCCTGTTTCACCATAATTAAAATATCCTAATGATACATCCATAGCTAATGGGACAATATTCAGGTCTAGTTGTTTGTAATTTAATGTCACGTGATAAATACGATAATTTGTTAAAGTTTCTTAAATGAATAAAAAGCCAAAGAATTAAATTTAAGAGCTCATCGAAAGGTGTGATTTTTATTTGTCACATTCATTTACTATTCTTTGGGAAAAATACCGAGCTGGTGTTATGAGTGCATAAACTAAAGATGAATTACAGCTATTCTTGGCAATGGTAATGCAAGAGAATGAAGAATTAAAGGAAGAAAACCGAAAGTTATTGTTAATGGTTGCTGATTCTACCGAGCAAATAAAGAAAGCTGCTTATATTATTGAAGAGTATCAGCAAATGTTTAATGAGATTACTGAGGCGCTTCGGACTCGTTATGCTGCAGAGTTTACAGTTGTTGAAGATATTCCAAAACACCGCTGAGCTGTCTAAGTATCAGAGTCTAAGTTGTTCAATGTTAGGTTAGAACATGCCATGCAGCTCTGATGCAGATTACGATTAATAAAATGACTATGTATAAAAGAAATCCACCAATTCCAGATGCTTGATCAAGTCTGTAATGGTAAGCAATAAAGAGCAGAAACAGAATCCCAAGGATATAAAGCATTGTGGTTCTTAATTTTTTAATAATTATTGGTAATATGATAAGTATTGAGGTGAGGAAATGCAAAAAGCCGTGTTTCCTATCAATTCCTATTCAGATGACTGAATATTTGAATGGCGGGCATGACTTCACTGTGGCGAAATTTGGTATTCATTTGCTTGGGCTTCATTGGTCGCCGTAGCAAAAAAAGCGTATGAGACTGGGTCTCAATGTGAAAAGGTCATGTTTAACCAAGGTGGATGGAAGAAAGTATGCCAGGAATAGCACTACAAACTCACTTCCATACCCATACTCACCATCAAAAAAACTATCCCAAACAGTTCAGCCTAATTCTCTCTAGATTTTTTATGTCAATTGAATATTTTTTAAAACAAACAGCTCAATAAAGAAAGTCTCTATAAAATATATTTATATCCATTTTATAAATTTTTACTCTAAAATCAGTAAGGTTAGGGCTACTTAATAGGAGTCTACAAAAAATGAAAAAATATTTATTTTAATTTTTGTAGACTATTGAAGTGCAATTAGTGGCAAAACCATGCAATGTGATGCAACTATTAAATGTTTTAAGTTATTGAAAATACAATGGAATGCAACTAAATGCTAAGCTTGCCAATCCAGCACAAACTGTCAGGATTCTACTTCTTCTACTATTCCATCGTTGGTACGTTCATGCCTTTTTGGAATTTGTATCTGGAAGATCAAGGCTTTAATTATCAAGAGATTGGATTGTTATCTTCAATCGCAATCATTACCCGCTTTTTCGCGCCGTTCATTTGGGGATGGATTGCCGATAAATCGGGCAAAAGAATGCTATTGGTCCGTATAGCTACATGGATGGAATCCTGTATCTGGTTCATGATTTTTTTGATCCCAAATACCTTTCAGTCTGTTGCACTGCTTATGCTGATTTTCAGTTTTTTTCAGAATGCCATTTTAGCGCAGTTTGAAGGGGTTACGTTGTTCTGGTTGGGGGATAAGCGCAATCAGCTGTATGGGAAAATCAGAAAATGGGGCTCGGTGGGTTTTATTGTAGGCGTTTTTGGTATTGGTGCCTTACTTGAAATTGTCGCTATTTCCATGCTCCCGCTGATGTTGCTGTGTATCGCATTTTTGGCTTTTCTTTGGTCTTTTAGCATTAAAGAACCCAGCACAGCCCCACAATCACAACAACAATTAGAACCGTTGTTGCCGATATTAAAACGGCCTGTAGTGGCTGCTTTTTTTGCTATTGAATTTGTTTTGTTATTTTCCCATGCTCCATTTTATAGTTTCTATAGTAACTACTTGCATCAAGCCGGTTTTTCGACGACTGAAATTGGTTTGTTGTGGTCCGTCGGGGTGGTTGCAGAAATTATCATGTTTGCTTTTGCCCATATTTTCTTGACCCTGTTTTCGTGGCGCAGTCTTGTCAGTTGCTGTCTGGTCCTGACCGGTGCACGGTGGATTGTTGTTGGACTATTGCCTCATCTCTTGGTGGCACAGTTTTTAGCCCAAAGCATTCATGCCTTTAGTTTTGGCCTGTTTCATATGATAGCCATGCGCATTATCTTTCAAAACTTTTCCGCAGGTCAGCAAGGACGCGGTCAGGCCATGTACAGTACCATGTGGGGCTTAGGTGTCGCTTTAGGAAGTATTCTGGCTGGAAAATATTGGCAAGTCATCTCAGGAGAAATGGTTTTTGTTCTTGCTGGGCTTTCAACAGTTGTGGGTTTGCTATTTGTGCGCTGGCTACCGAAATATATTCAACATGGCTAAAGAATTTTTTAAAAAAGTCAGTATTTTATATTTATAACCAATATTGCCGCTGTGTGGTCTTTATTATACAGTTGCATTAGTATGAAAAATTCTTGTTTCAGTGTTGTGATAAAACTATTGATTCTTTTGGCTTGGTAGACCAATTTTTTGTGCAAATTCAACCTGAAATTATATTGTTGTAATATGGTGATAAATACTGGTTTTTCATAAAAATATGCTAAGTTATAACAAAGGATTTTTAGCACTGAATTGATGTATGAAAAAAACATATTTTACAATTTTACTTACATTGTGCTCATCTGTTGCGATGGCAAATGACAATCAAGCTGTAGTCGCAACAGAAGAAAATGATCGAGCTGAAAATTCGAATACCATTCGTATTGTGACTCGTCCAGAAATTGTTGGCTTATGGGGGATGCAAGTTGCCAACAATAATAAATGCATTGAATATTATAATTTTAAATCGAATAACAATGTCATTATTAAAAGTGGCCAGGAGTGGTCATCTGGAATTTATGATTTTCAACCAGCTCAAGAGGAACGTTCCTTATTATCTGCACTGGTTTTACAAGTAAAGTATGACAATAATGAAAAGGATTGTTCAGGTCTGCAAGAAGACCAGACTGGCGAGATTTCCCAATATTTTGTGCAGTGGAAAAATGCATCAACAATAAATTTCTGCAGTAATGAAAAAGCTGAACAGTGTTTTGCCACCTTGCGCCGTGTTTTACCTTAATCATTGTTCATGATTTTATAAATATATCGTTATACAGATAAAAAAACCGCTCATAAAGAGCGGTTTTTTTATATCGGTTTATTTAAGACGCTTCTTGATAAGCTTCCAGCTTTTTCAATAAGTGTTTTTCCAGATAGTGAATATCCATCGCTTCTTTACAGAAGTTTTCATCTTCCAGAATCAAATCTCTATGTAAAGGAATGTTGGTTTTCACTCCGGTCAGGATCGTTTCTTCTAATGCCTGTTTCATACGTGCAATAGTCGTATCTCGATCTTTACCATGGGCAATGAGTTTTGCAATCATTGAGTCATAATAAGGCGGAATGCTGTAGCCTGGGTAAATATGCGAATCCATACGGATACCTGCACCACCTGGAGCATAATAATTTTCAATTTTGCCCGGAGATGGAAGGAATGTGGTTGGATCTTCCGCATTGATACGGCATTCAATGGCATGACCGCGTACTTCCACTTGATCTTGTTGAATTTCAAGGCCAAGTCCGCCAGCAATACGCAATTGTTGCTCAATAATATCAATACCAGTGACCATTTCGGTAACAGGGTGTTCAACCTGAACACGGGTATTCATTTCAATGAAGAAGAACTCACCATCTTCAAACAGGAACTCGAATGTACCCGCACCACGGTATTGCATAAGCTTACATGCATTAACACAGGCTTCTAAAATTTCAGCGCGAGCTTCTTCTGGTAAACCTGGAGCAGGTGCTTCTTCCAATACTTTTTGATGGCGACGCTGTAAAGAACAGTCACGATCATACAAGTGAATGGCATGGCCATTACCATCTGCCAAAACCTGGACTTCGACGTGACGCGGTTTTTGCAGGAAACGTTCCATATAAACTGTATCATCACCAAACCACATTTCAGCATCACGCTGTGCGGCCTGAACCGATTCAAGCAGGGTATCGACACGTTCAACAATACGCATACCACGACCACCACCACCAGAAGCAGCTTTAACGATCAGCGGGAAACCAATTTCTTTGGCTTCTGCAAGGGCATTGTGAATAGTCACTGCATGGTCACAGCCTGGTACTGTTGGTACACCGGCTTTCTTCATGGCAATAATGGCAGAAACCTTGTTACCCATCAGACGGATGTGTTCCGGACGTGGACCAATAAAGATAAAGCCAGAATTTTCAACAATTTCTGCAAATTCGGCATTTTCAGACAAGAAACCATAACCTGGGTGAATGGCATCTGCACCGGTAATTTCAGCAGCAGTAATAATTGCCGGGATGTTTAAATAGCTTTCGCTACTTGCACCCGGACCAATACATACCGCTTCATCACAAAAGCGTAAATGCATCAGGTCTTTATCGGCATCGGAATAAATACCTACGGTTTTAATTCCTAAAGTTCTGCAAGCTCGGGTGATGCGTAAAGCAATTTCACCCCGGTTTGCAATTAAAACTTTTTGCAACATTGTGAATCCCCGTGGTCTTAGGCGCGATAGCGGAACAATGGTTGACCGAATTGAATCACTTCGCCATTTTTCACCAGAATTTCTTCAATCACGCCACTTTGAGTTGCTTCAATCGGGTTCATGATTTTCATGGCTTCAATAATACCCAGTGTTTCACCTGCAGAAACGGTTTGGCCCACTTTCACGAATGGTGCTTCACCCGGGTTTGGTGCTGCATAGAACACACCAACCATAGGCGATGTTTCAACTGCACCGCGTGGTGTTTTTGCAGCAGGTGCTGCAGCTGCAGTAGCTACAGGCATTGCAGGAACAGCTGCTGCTACCACAGGATTGCGACGGGTGAGGGCGATGGATTGGTCACCCTCTTTAACTTCGATCGCTTGTAAGTCAGATTCAATCATCAGGTCGATGAGTTTCTTGATTTTACGGATATCCATGAGACAGTATTCCTAATTATGATTGCTTAGAAGGTTGAATTTTATCGATGGCGAATTCCAGTGCAGCGCTATAACCTTTTGCACCTAAACCACAAATCACGCCAACGGCTTTATCGGATAAATATGAATGATGTCGGAATGCTTCACGTGCGTGTACATTGGACAAGTGGACTTCAATAAACGGAATAGCAACACCAAGAAGCGCATCACGTACTGCAACCGAGGTATGGGTCAACGCTGCAGGATTGATAATGATGAATTGAACGCCTTCTTTTTGTGCCTGATGAATTCGGTCGACAATTGCACCTTCCCAATTGCTTTGAAAAGTATTCAGGGAAACAGATGCATTTTGAGCTTGAGCGATGAGCTTTTGATTTATATCGTCTAGGGTAAGGTGTCCATAAACTTCAGGTTCACGCATACCGAGTAAATTTAGATTCGGTCCATGAATAACCAAAATGGTTGAGCCCATTCAGCTTGCTCCAATTATAAGTTTGCAAATATACCTTGCAAGATGTCAGCAAAGTTTGCGTATTATGGCAAATAATTCCGTATTTCTATTATAATTTGTTTAAATTGATACGGAAGCTATGTGTCAAAACTGAGCTATATGATGAGAATTTTGCAGGGAATTGGCAATGTTAAAAAATGACATTTTTTATAATTATTAATAGTTCCTACATTGTAAGCTAAATTGACCAAAACAGTTCATTTATTTTGTGTAACAGTCACGGTAGAATCATGAATAGGCAGCAGTTCCTTCCAGCAGATGGTATCGCGTGGGGAGTGGTGCTGCTGTTTCATCTACCAGACCGAATTGGCAGAATGATAGACCACCTGTATACAATCCGATCCATAGCATTGTTGCATTTTCAACAAGGTGTTCATTAAATTATCCCATTGTTGAATCAATGCTAAAAGTTGCCCTAAGCCATGAATATAGTGCTGTTTAACAGATAATGCACTAAAATGACTTCCACATTTCCACTTTCAAATATTTATAATTTATTTAAATAAAACATCTATTTGCTTTAATGAAAGCCAGCAAGTCATCGCTTGCATATTCAAGACTTAGCGCATAAGACAGCCTATTTTTATAGGGTGGGCCAGATACCTTTTCATAGCGTGAACATGGACACGGGTATACAATTGCTGCCGGTTTAAGCGTTTATGAGCACGGCTGACATAAAAAATCACTGCATGTTTGATGATTGATTTTTTGGTCAATACTGTAGCAAAACTGCGTGATAAAAGAATGCTTTTTGCTGGTGTTACAGGATCATTGAATGTAGTACATGATTGACCTTTTAATTCAGGAATTGTCCGTGCAATCATTACCGAGAATTGTTTGCCAAGATGATATTTATTGGCAAAAGTTAAGTCATAGCAACTATAAAACTTATAGTCTGGAAACTGTTTGCCGTTTTTACGACCAATACCCAAATTCCGATGACCAGTGTTTCTACGAGCAGGCTTTCATAACTGCATAAGTCTAAATGTGGTAAATAGCACAGAGACTTAAAACAAAGACTTATTTTGACAAAATAACTGGCCTGTTTGGCTTGGGTCTTAGTAATGCCACTCCTATGCAGCATAGTAAACCCAGTGATTGCTTAATGAGCTGGATTAAGATCCGACAATATTGTTCTAGATCAAAATATTTTGCATAACTGCTGTGCTGGATAAAACAATCATCAATTTAATGGTTAGTTGAGGTTCTAAATCATCAAGTGGAATGCTGTTCCAGAATTCCAAAAAGCGCTTTGACATATCTGTGTATAAAGCGTAGTTACTGAAAAATACTTTGACTCCTAACAGGCCAAGTCTATTGTTCAATTTTATAAAAATATAAGTACATTATTGGAAAGTATAACCACAGGTTGGCCATTTAAATGAGGATTAAATCTCCGTTCACAGCTTACATAGCAGTTTAATATCAATTAAGGCAAAGAGTTGGTTAGCCATTTTCCTTATTTTGAAATTGTAACGTTTTCAAGGTGAGGAAAATAAAATCGTTTATAAATTTCAAATTTTAAAAATTCGAATAATCAAGAGATCATTCGATAAAGAGCTTGAGCAGCATGTAAGGTTCAGTGTAATTAGCGTTAATAGCGTAAAGATGAAATTCAGTGATAGACTAAAAATCAGTAAATTAATATTTTGATCATTACAATGAATTAAGTCGAAACAGTTTGCAGGTTGGTTAATCAGAAATATCCGCTAGATTAATAAGAGTCGTAATTACATACGGCATATCCCTAGTAATCAGGGCTAGTAATCAATCGAAAGGATGGATATGAAAATGGCTAATCAACAACAATCGAATCCGCAAAGCGAAAATCAAAAGCATCAACAGCAACAGCAGCAACAAGACAATCAACGTCAGCAAAACCAAGGCAATCAACGCCAACAGCAGCAAAAAAACCCTCAACAGCAAAAATAATCCTAAAACTTGCTTAGGATTGATTATAAGCCTCAAGTTTACTTGGGGCTTTTATCTATCTTATCTGCGTATGTTAAAAGTAAAATTTTGATCTGTGCCGGCTATATATCAACTCATCAAATTTATTAGCGCAATTTTTTTAAAATACAGGTCACTACACCCCAGATCATCAACTGTTCTTCACTGCGCAAATAAATATCTGGATATTCTGGATTTTCTGCTTTTAACCAGATTTTCACTTCTCCATTTTTCTGTTTTTCTATCATTAATCGTTTAACGGTAAACTCATTATTGATTAAGGCCAAAACAATATCGCCATATTCTGCCTTCAAGCTACGGTCAACTAAAATCTGGTCATCAATGTCTATACCAGCATTCTTCATTGACAACGAATTTACTCGTAATACAAAGGTACTGGAAGCGTTGTGTACGAGATATTGATTTAAGTCGATAACGTCTTCCGTGTAATCCTGAGCCGGAGAGGAAAAACCTGCCTCAACCGATTCCATAGGATAAGGAATATCGAGTTGGGTCTGAATCTGTATTGAATGTAGTTCAATCTTTTGACTACGGTTATCTGCAGGTTTGGGTTTTAACCAGGACTTAATTTCAGATACTTTAGACTCGGGTACGCGCATGACGACAGTTTTTTCCTGATACTGGGTTTTTCGGCCAGCATTTTTACGTTTTCCGCCGTGACCATATTGAGGGCTTATTGTAGATTCTGTCGCATCTTGTGGTTTCATTTACATCTTTTTTGATTTCGTAACATTTTCAAGATTAGCAAAAAATATTGAAAATAAAAAGTTTAGCCATGTTAAATAGTTCTAAGTTAAACTGGGGCTATTCGGTTTTTATCTGCCAGAGAAGCGCAATGTCAAAAAAATCCCAACAACTTTCACCCTTAGAAGAGCTGATTGCAGAACAAAAGTTATTGTGTGAGGAGTTCGATTCTGCTTATGTCCAGGTGAGTGGTGATGATGTCGTAGCTATTGCGGTACAAACTTTAAATAAGGAACCGATTGTCGGGATTCGTAAAAAGCCTGAAACGGATGAAAATATTGGCTGGTTTATTTACGGGGGCGAACTGGAAGAGGGTGAAGACTTTTTCCAGACCATGACTGTTCGAGAATTACAGGATATTTTACCTGAAGTGCTGCCATACTTGGCTTTGGCTGAGGGTTTCCGCTTTATGATTGATCGTGAAGATTATGAAGATGTGTGGAAAGAAGACCAATAGTGCATGAGCCACGGAATCTGTGGCTTTAATTAACTTCACTGCAAAGCGTTACATTTCTATGTTGGTGTATTTATAGACAATTATTGCGGCTATGTTAATATAATAAGCAAATACACCTTGTGTAAGGGGAGTTGCTCCATGACAGCTTATACCATCATGAAAGCAGGCAAATATGAGGATGACATGATTCCTAAACTTGCCATACATGCTTTCCGTCACGCCTTTAACAAAGCATGTGCGGTAGCAACGGTCGTCTATGCAAAAGAACAGCAACTGTTACAACGCGAAATGAATGGACAAGAAACCGTGATTGCGGACTTGCATCAAGCCTATATCAGTGTTGATCATCTTCCTAAAGCTAAAGTTTTAAAACGCAAAAGAAAACAAGAGGCTGCTGTATAACTGAATGCCTCAACCAAGAATAAGGATGTTTGCCGGTCCTAATGGATCTGGAAAAAGCACAGTCAAAGAATATTTATTGCCCCATCATATTGGGGCTTATTTAAATGCCGATGAACTGGAGCAGAATCTTCGCTTGACTCAGCGACTGGATTTGATGAGCTATCATCCGGCATTAAAAGCCCAAGCTTTAATTGCTTTCCTTAAACAGAAAAAGCGTCCTCAATCTGGGCAGCTCGTCGCTTTATTGCAACAAGAGCCTACAGTATTCGATGATGGGAATATCCAGTTTCAAGCATCAGAAATCGATTCTTATCTTTGCGCACGGATTATTGATTATATTCGCCTGGAGTTTTTGCGCTTAAAAATCAGTTTTACTTTTGAAACGGTAATGTCTCATATATCTAAAGTTAAATTTCTACAACAAGCACAGCAGCAGGGATTTAAAACCTATTTATACTATGTTTCTACGGTTGACCCGAGAATTAATATTGCCCGGGTTAAATACCGGGTGAGTGTAGGTGGACATCCTGTTCCGGAGCAAAAGATTGTGGAACGTTATTATCGCAGTATGGATTTACTCATGCAGGCGATTGATGCCAGTGATCGTAGCTATTTGTTTGATAATTCTTCTAATGGCGAAAAAGCCGCTTTTATTGCCGAGATTGAAGCGGCTGAAACATTGAAAATGAACCCTGAGGTTCAACAGTTACCGTGGTGGTTTGCAGAAAAAGTATTTAAAGAATTTAGCGAATAATTCTTTATATCAAGATCTTTGGGATTAAAAAAACGAAAAAAATCAAACAAGATTTAACACCTGAATGGATATTATCTATCAATGTGCTGGATTATTATGCGCTGTCCAAAGCGACTATATTTGTCAAAATAGCCTAAGCAAGAATAACTTTTTACAGTTTATTTTCATACCAATCCTTCTGTAATTCTCCTAAAAGGGCAATGCAGTTACTTAACTCAATTCCATTCAAAAGTGTTATACGTTGAATAATCAAATTCAGGTTTTTCTTTATCATGTTGTCACAATTATTGACCCGAAGATAAAAAAGAAGATCACGCTATACAAGAAATATTCTCCTGAATGAAACTACAACAAAAGCAGATTTGTTGAAATGCGTAACCGCCGTGATGCAACATTGTCTATGCCTAAACTGATTTTATCTGCTTAAAATTGCCTCTGAATTATTTTAAATAATTTAATCTAAAGTAAAAAACAGGCCCAAAATAGGACATTGAGCCTAATTTTTTCATCTTAACAACTTCCAGTTTTATGCTCTTTTGAACATCTCTTAAAACAGAACAATTCATTAAAATTTTGCCTATACCTAAATAAATAGCCTAAGTAAAAAATATTTTAAGAAATTAACAATTGATTAAATACCTAATTTACTCAAAAATAATTTCATCTAAAAAGTAATGAAAACACTCCATGATTTTAAATCACCAAATACATATTAATGAAACTGCTACAGCAAAAAATACGCTGGTATTTATTCATGGCCTCTTTGGCAGTTTAAGTAATCTAGGTATGCTGGCACGTGCATATTATGAATCTCATTCAGTCATTCAAATAGACATCCGTAATCATGGCCATTCAGCACATGCAACAGAAATGAATTATGCTGTCATGGCAGCAGATATTCTGGAAACATTAGATAGTTTAAATATTCAAAAATTTTCTGCTATTGGTCATTCCATGGGGGGAAAAATTGCCATGCAATTGGCAAATCAGGCAGGGCAGAGATTAGAACAATTGGTGGTTTTGGATATGGCACCATTTGCATACCAGGAAAGCCATCATAAGCAAATTTTTAAAGCTTTGTTTGCAGTCAAAAATGCACAGATTGAAAGTCGGCAGCAGGCGACCCAGATTATGCGTGAATATTTACATGAAGAAATGGTGATCCAGTTTTTAATGAAGTCTTTTAATAAAGGCCAATGGTTATTTAATGTCGATGCTTTATTTAATCATTACTCAGAAATTCTGGATTGGAAGATGATCCAGCCTTGGCAAAAAGAGGCACTGTTTATTCGTGGTGGTAAATCTGCCTATATCAGTAAGGATGAACATTTCAGTGCCATCAAACAGCAATTTCCGCATGCTAAAATTCAGGTTATTGATGATGCTGGACATTGGCTGCATGCTGAAAAAACGCAATCAGTTCTGGATGAAATGAATCGATATCTAAACTAAGTTTAGATATCAAATAGGTTCCCTGTTATTCAAAAGCTTCATTGATAGAATCGGCCAACAGTTGATCTTCAGCCGTTAACTGTTCAGCCATTGCAGCAGTTTTTTTGAGCCCCGGCATTCGATACTCGCTATGACCATAATCTTGAATGGAGGTCCAACGGCCACCCCAGGTTAAACCGACCGATTCTGCAATAGTTCCATATAACTGGTAGCCTCGCATTGTCCAGGGATCAAGTTCTGAAATAACCACTTTACCATTACGCTTAAATGCAATATCGGCAGCCAAACCAAACTGATGATAACTTTGAAAAGCTTTGGCTCGAGTAATATGACTATTGCCAGCCAAGGCATTCTGGCGCTCTGGACTACGGTAACCCTCTAATAAAACCATTTCATAACCATAACGTTGTTGCATGATTTTAAATACCATTAATAAAGTAAGCGTCCGCTGAACCCCACTTTTCTTATTTTCTCAATATCCCGATAGTGTCCATTATTTATTAAATGGACATTATGTTTATGGCCTTAGACACTTTTATAGACACTGAACAAACGACAGAAAGA
>NZ_VPCP01000007.1:0-60890 GCF_013418145.1 Acinetobacter sp. YH12201
CGAATTATTCAGGTCAATTTATTTGAAAGGAAACTTTTAAGGTCACTCTTTGTGCCTGATAAAAAATGGCGAAAACAAGAAGAACCTCAATTGAGGTTCTTCTTGTGATATTTGTGGGACAGCAGTGACCTAATGGGTGCTTTTTTTAGCTTTGGCAAATTAGTTTGCAGCAGCGTCAACGACTGGAATTTTACCAATTTTTGCTTGCCAGATTTTAGGTGCAGTTGCGTGAATTGAAGTACCGTTCACATCTACAGCTACAGAAACAGGCATGTCTTTAACGACAAATTTGTAGATTGCTTCCATACCCAAGTCAGCAAAGGCCACAACTTCAGCTTCGCGAATTGCTTTTGATACTAAGTAAGCAGCACCACCGACAGCCATCAAGTAAGTTGCTTTGTTGTCTTTAATCGCTTCAACAGCAGCAGAACCACGATCCGCTTTACCAATCATGCCGTACAAGCCAGTAGCTTCAAGCACTTGACGAGTGAATTTGTCCATACGTGTTGCAGTCGTTGGACCAGCAGGACCAACCACTTCATCACCTACTGGATCGACAGGGCCAACGTAATAAATGAACTTGCCTTTAAGGTCTACAGGAAGTTCTTCACCATTATTCAACATATCAACCATACGTTTGTGCGCAGCGTCACGACCGGTATAGATTGTACCGTTAAGCAATAAAGTATCGCCTGGTTTCCAAGAGTTCATTTCTTCTTGTGTGATGTTGTCTAGGTCAACACGTTTAGAAGATGAAGAATCCCAGGTTACAGCCGGGTAGTCTTCAAGTTTAGGTGCTTGAATGTGAGCAACACCTGAACCATCTAATTGGAAATGTGCGTGACGAGTTGCAGCACAGTTCGGAATCATACCGACTGGTTTGCCTGCAGCGTGACATGGGTAATCTTTAATTTTAATATCAAGAACAGTAGTTAAACCGCCAAGACCTTGCGCGCCAATACCTAAAGCATTTACTTTTTCGAAGATCTCAATACGGAGTTCTTCCATTTTGCTTTGTGGACCACGACGAAGTAATTCGTCCATGTTGATCTCTTCCATCAATGCTTCTTTGGCAAGCATCATGGCTTTTTCCGCAGTACCACCAATACCGATACCGAGCATACCTGGAGGACACCAGCCTGCACCCATAGTTGGAACAGTTTTCAGTACCCAGTCCACGATTGAGTCAGATGGGTTTAACATGGCAAGTTTAGATTTGTTTTCTGAACCGCCACCTTTAGCAGCAACAGTAATGTCGACTTTGTTGCCCGGTACGAGTTTGTAATGGATGACTGCAGGCGTGTTGTCTTTGGTGTTTTTACGGCCAAATGCAGGATCAGCTAAAACTGATGCGCGAAGTACGTTAGAGCTTTCCAGGTAACCTTGACGCACACCTTCATTGATTGCATCGTCCAGGCTCATGGTTAAATCAAATTTAACGTCTAAACCCACTTCAAGAAATACGTTCACAATCCCGGTATCTTGACAGATAGGACGGTGGCCTTCTGCACACATACGGGAGTTAATTAAGATTTGTGCAATAGCATCTTTTGCGGCTTTGTTCTCTTCACGATCATAGGCACGGCTCATCGCTTGGATGAAGTCTTGTGGATGATAGTAAGAAATAAACTGAAGCGCATCTTTTACCGATGTGATCAAGTCATCTTGCTTGATAATAGTTGTCATATCAAATATCTCTTGAGCGGGCTGTTAGCTAGCGGGCTAAATTATAAGATAAAAAGCAGGTTTTGTGGGCATTTTGCGTGCTTTTTGGCCGAAAGTTTAATGGTGAATTTCAGCACAAATGAATGGTCGTTTTTTAGTGATTTTTGTCATAGAGGTGACAAGGGTAATCCTTGTTTCGGGTAAAAATGACATTTAAAATATTGATTGAAATGGTTTTAATTTATTTCTTATCTGGGATTATTGAAAAGTAAAATTTAATTTTTCTGTTTTCTTAGTAGGGTTGAAGGTGGTCAAGTTGTCATAAATTTGTCCTAAAATTTTTACATCATAAGTGCATCAAATCTTATCTGATAAATACAGACGTCCTTCAATTGCTCCCGTCATGAATTTTTCTTTATATCGTGCAGTGAGAGGGTTGCGGTCAGCAAGAAGATTAGGCACAGGCTTTATCTTCTTTTTTTGCTTTAAATTTTCTCAAAAATAAAAACATTCTAAATCTTCAAATCTTCAAATCTTCAAATCTTCAAATCTTCAAATCTTCAAATCTTCAAATCTTCAAATCTTCAAATCTTCAAATCTTCAAATCTTCAAATCTTCAAATCTTCAAATCTTCAAATCTTCAAATCTAGATCTAAATCTGCCTATACTCTAGAGAGTAACATTTAGAAAAACTGCTTATGAAAGATCAGTCTGAGTTTGCCAAAAATATTATTAAAATTTATAAGAAGCATGCACGTGCATGGACAGAATTACGCGGCCAGTTTCTGTATGAAAAAACCTGGCTCGATCATTTTCTTTCGTTGATTCCTGAACATGCTCAAATACTGGATTTGGGCTGTGGCTCGGGAAAACCAGTTGCGGCTTATTTAATTGAACAAGGTCATGCCGTGACGGGTGTGGATAGCTCAGATACGATGATTGAAATGGCAAAGCACAACTCTCCTGAACAGCACTGGATTCAGGCAGACATGCGTCAGCTGGATTTAGGGCAAAAGTTTCAGGGGATTTTAGCGTGGGACAGTTTTTTTCATTTGACTCAAGATGATCAGCGCAAGATGTTTGCTCAGTTTTCTAAGTTGGCTGAAACAGGGGCAGCTTTGATGTTCACCAGTGGGCCAAGTCATGGAGAGACTCTTGGAGATCTGTTTGGTGATGTACTGTATCATGCCAGTTTGTCGCAAGATGAATATCGCCAATTATTGAAAGATCACGGTTTTGAAGTGGTAAAGATGGTCGCGGAAGATCAGGACTGTACAGGGCATACGGTGTGGTTGGCGCAAAAGTTTTGATTAAGCCATGCTTAATAAAATGTCGGTGAATAGATAAGTTAAATTTTAAAATATCAAAAAAAACCACCCAATTTTTCAATCAGATGGTTTGGAAAACTTAAATTTACGAATTATTGAGCCGCTTGTTGCTCTGCCTGAATGGCAGTCAATGCAATAGTGAACACGATGTCATCGACCAATGCACCACGTGATAAGTCATTCACAGGTTTGTTCAGGCCTTGTAACATTGGACCAACACTCACCACATTGGCAGAACGTTGCACTGCTTTATAGGTAGTGTTACCTGTGTTCAAGTCAGGGAAAATAAATACATTCGCGCGACCTGCAACTGGCGAGCCTGGTGCTTTAGACTGACCTACGCTTTCAACCGAAGCTGCGTCATATTGCAATGGACCATCAATCAGTAAGTCTGGACGGCGTTGCTTGGCAATTTCAGTCGCTTTGGCTACTTTTTCTACATCCGCCCCTGCACCTGAAGTACCGGTTGAATAAGAAATCATCGCGATGCGCGGATCAATACCAAACGCTTTAGCAGAGTCTGCAGATTGAATAGCAATTTCAGCCAGTTGTTCTGCATCTGGATCAGGATTAATCGCACAGTCACCATAAACATAAACTTCATCCGGCAACAGCATAAAGAATACTGAAGATACCAGTGAGTAATCCGGTGCAGTCTTGATTAACTGGAATGCAGGACGAACCGTATTGGCTGTCGTGTGGACTGCGCCAGATACCAAGCCATCAACCTGATCAAGAGCCAGCATCATGGTGCCTAAAACTACCGTGTCTTGTAGCTGTTCACGCGCTTGTAACTCGTTGAGTTTGCCTTTACGTAAATCAACCATTTTTCCGACATAATTCTCGCGAATCAGGTCTGGGTCAAGAATTTCTAAATCATGCGGTAATTCAATTCCACGTGCTTTTGCTACTTCAACCACAGCTTCAGGTTTTGCCAGCAGAATACAGTGGGCAATTCCACGAGATTGACAAATTGCTGCGGCCTGAATGGTACGTGGTTCATCCCCTTCAGGAAGAACAATGCGCTTTTTCGCTGCAATTGATTTTTGCACCAGTTCATGACGGAATGCAGAAGGAGATAAACGTGGTTTATGTGTATCGCTGATTAACTGTGTTAACCAGTCTGCATTGATGTGGCTGGCCACGAAACGGGTCACCTGCTCAGCACGCTCGGTATCATCTACCGGAATTTCATTGCTTAAATTCAGCAATTGTTGTGCTGTGTCAAAAGTGCTCAATTTGGTGTGTAAAATTGGCAAGCCATTTTTGATTGCTGTTTGACAGAATTCTAAAGCTTGAGTGCTTGGTGCCTGATGTTCAGTTAAAACCAAACCTGCCAGTGGAATGCCATTACTGCTTGCCAAGCTACTTGCAAGCAAGACATCAACACGATCAGAACCGCTGATGATGAGTTCACCTGCCACGAATTTATGCATTTCGTGTTCAATATTTGATGCAATTAAGCTGCTGTGTAATACACGGCGTTGTGCTGCTTCACCTTGGTTAATCCATTCTGCAGAAATATGCACAGCCAAGTCAGACATGCGTGGCACACTTAAAGTGTTGCTAAATGGAACTAAGCCAATGACTGGCATACAGTCTTTACCAATCATTGGGTGCGTGCTTTGAATTGCACTCACAAATCGGTTGGTATCGCTAATTAAACGCAGGTTTGGATCAAGCGTCACAGGAATCTGTGCAGAATCTTCCGGCAAGCCTTTGGTACGCATGAACAATACGCCTGCAGTACGCTCGCAAGTCGCACCACCAAAGAAGCGTAATTGATTGTCAACTTTTGCCGCGGTTTTTGCCGCATTGTTAATGTCGGCATTGCTGACAATAATCACTTTGGCATCAAGCGCTTTCGCCAGAGTGGCATTGAGTTCTGTCGCAAAAGGATCACGTCCGTTTGGTAGCACGCCTTCTACAATAATGACATCGTGATGTTTGGAAATTTCACGGTGTAAACGTACTGCATCTTCAAGCAGCTCGTCATTTTCATCATTTTTTAAACGTTCAGTCAGGGCCGCATAGGAAATCGGTTCAACGGTTTCATGCTTGAACAGGTGACGATACAGTGCAGTGGTGCGATCTACTTCAGGCTGTAATTCTTGAGAGAAAGGCTTTAGAAAACCTGCTTTTACACCTTGGCATTCCAATGCATAAATTAAACCAAGACATGCAGACGTTAAGCCAACACCAATTTCTGTAGGAACCAAAAGTATTGTTTTCATAATTTTTTCTAAATCATAAAGGGATTTATTGAAAGCATAAGTAGGCTACGATTGCTTAAGCAATCGTAGTCTCACATTCAGGCTTTTTTGCAGCTGACTGATTTACCTCGCCTTCTACAACGTGTGCTGTTTCTTTGGCAATACGGCCTTCTTCATCGGTTGGAATGACCCAGATTTGAGGACCTGTGCCAGCATCAATACGACCTTCTGTACCGCGTTTTAAATTATTGTTTTGTTCTTTGCTTAAGTTGAAACCGAAGTGAGGTAAGTAAGCCATGGTCTTTTCACGGATATAAGCCGAGTTTTCGCCAATACCGCCGGTAAAGAACAGACCATCAAGACGTGGCAGGCCACAGCTTAAAGCAGCCAGAGATTTAGCCAAACGGTAGCAGAATACTTCAATGGCCAGCGTTGCATCTTCATTGCCTTGTTCTGATGCTTCAATCAAGGTACGCATGTCATTTGAAAGATTGTCTGATAGACCGAGCAAACCACTTTCTTTGTTCAGCATTCTGTCAATTTTATACACATCCCAGCCCAAGTTGGCAGCCAGGAAGCTGTGCAAACTTGGATCGACATCACCGCTACGGGTACCCATCACAATGCCTTCAAGCGGGGTCAGGCCCATTGACGTATCTACACTTTGACCATTCCAGATGGCACAGGTCGAGCTACCATTGCCTAAATGTGCAGTTAACCAGCCACCTTGTTTTAAGCTGCCTGCCAATTCTGAACCGCGTTCAGACACGTAAGCATGGCTGGTACCGTGGAAGCCATAACGACGCACGTTGTGCTCTGTATATAAGAATTTTGGTACAGCATAACGGTAAGCATGCGCTGGCATGGTTTGGTGGAATGCTGTATCGAATACTGCCACTTGTGGAAGGTCCGGGAACAAACGCATGGTCGCGTCAATTCCTACAAGGTGAGCAGGGTTGTGAAGCGGGGCAAGTGGCGTCGCTTCACGAATACGATCAATGATTTCTGGTGTTAATAACTCAGCTTTGGTCAATGTGCCACCATGTACGACACGGTGCCCAATCGCTTGAGGATTATAATGAGAAAGACGTTCTAAAATGGTTTCCAAAGCCTTTTCATGATCGGCATGTGGAATAGACAGTTCGAGTGGCGCGCCACCAACAGTGACACCCTTAATGCGTGCTTCAGCAGAACCTAAATTTTCTGCTAAACCAAAAATACGATCTTCACGACGTTCTGAAACGAGTGCATATTTAATAGAAGATGAGCCGCAGTTAATAACTAATACTGATGTAGACACGTTTTAATACCCGAATTTTAATTGAAATAAGTCGTCCCTAAAGTGATCTTTATGCAGTACATTTCAATGCAATTCAGATCAGTCTGCATGTTGTATCATGTGTTGATTTTCTGTCCTAGATAGACTTTAGGAGATTAGACTTAAGCACTATCGACCAGTGAAATAATAATAAATAGAATTTATTGGTTGATGGTTTTCATTTATTAATAAAATAGTACTCAAGCATAAACGCTCTTTCCTGTACGCCTTTAACCCTAGCATGAGAAATGAATTTTGAGCAGGAGCTAAGTGTTGTTTTTATGCTTAGTTTTGATACTTGATTTCTGACCAGCGTACAATAACATAGGCAATCAATGCCACCATAAAAAACACCAGCATCATCCAGGCCAGACCTTGCAAGGTTTCAATAATTGTCCGGTAAATTTCCAGTACCCAGCGCTCTTGAGTCAGTTCAATCACAATTTTCTTGTCATTCTCGGTATACGTCAGCGGCGTGATATATTTTTCCATATCGTAAATACGAATGCCTGAAGATGTTCCGACCACCATGCCGGCAAATTTGGTGTATTTTGCCCAGGCTTCATGAATCGGATCGTGAATAATGCGTGCCAGAATGGCATTAATCGAATTGGAAAAAATTTTCATCACTGTAAAAGAAACCAGTAATGCCAGTAAAAAGGTACAAATGATCAAATAATAAAACATGTGATTTCCCTTTTATCTTTTTCAGTTTTTTTATCATGTTACAAAATTTAGGGCAGGGATAGTGTAGTCGCTGTGTCCAGCTTCAGGGTTGAAACTGAACACTTAAAGATACTTTAGATAGAGGAATTATTGGCGAATTTGACCATCCCCAAATACCACCCATTTTTGCGAAGTCAGACCTTCTAGACCGACTGGGCCACGTGCATGAATCTTGTCGGTGGAAATGCCGATTTCAGCACCCAGACCATATTCAAAACCGTCGGCAAAACGGGTAGAGGCATTGATCATCACTGAGCTTGAGTCGACACGGGCCAGGAACTGACGCGCAAGACTAAAGTTCTCGGTAATGATGGCATCGGTATGGTGTGAACCATATTTGTTAATATGATCAATGGCTTCATCAATTCCGCTCACCACTTTAACTGCCAAAATTGGACCTAAATATTCAGTGTACCAATCTTCTTCGCTGGCCGGTTTGACGCTTGAACCGAGAATGCGCTGGGTTTCACGGCAGCCACGCAGCTCGACCTGCTTTTCTGCATACAGTTCAGCAATGCTTGGCAAGAAATCTTCTGCAATTTTCTCATCCACCAGCAAGGTTTCCATGGCATTACATACGCCATAACGATGGGTCTTGGCATTGAGTGCAATGGGCAGGGCTTTTTGCAAATCGGCCTGTGCTTCAACAAAGACATGGCAATTTCCATCCAGATGCTTGATCACCGGAATACGTGCTTCATTGCTGATCCGTTCAATCAGCCCTTTGCCTCCACGTGGAACAATCACATCCACATATTCAGACATGGTAATCAGATGGCCGACTGCGGCACGATCAGCTGTATTAATGACCTGTACCGAAGTTTCAGGCAAGCCTGAAGCCTTTAAACCGTGCTGAATTGCTTCAGCAATCGCCTTGTTCGATTGCAACGCTTCCGAACCGCCACGCAAAATAATGGCATTGCCTGATTTCAAGGCAAGTGAGGCGGCTTCCAGAGTCACGTTCGGACGCGATTCATAAATCATGCCCACCACACCTAAAGGTACGCGCATTTTTCCGAGCTGAATGCCTGAAGGACGATAGGCAAGGTCAGTGATTTCGCCAATCGGGTCAACCAGGTTCATCACATCTTTCAAGCCATGCAGCATGTCTTTAAAGCGGCTGGGGGTAAGTTCTAAACGATCAAGTAATGCACTGTCCAAATGATTGTTACGACCATTGGTCATATCGATTTGGTTGGCAGCCAGAATTGCAGCTTCACTGTCTTGTAATGCAGTGTAAATTGCAGATAAGGCATTGTTTTTGGTTTGGGTAGAAGCGCTTGCTAACACGCGAGAAGCCTGGCGTGCCTGTTGTCCTACCGTTTGCATATATTGTTCAATCGAATCTTGCATAGCGGTTTGATCACTTAGAAATTACATCTTCGATAGTAACAGTCTGGAACCCGACAATGAAGCACCTGCTCAGAAAAAAGTCCCTGAAACTTTCGGACTGTTAATATTTTGAAATCCTTTTCTAGCTAAATTTAGATAAGTGGTTATGGAATCAGTTGCTTGAGCAAGCGTCCTCTGTATATTATGAAAAGATAAAGACAGTGAAGTCTGATAATTACAGCGAAGAATGGACGCAGCATGACGCAGAAATTCTATATTTATTTTCTTGCAAAATAACAATAAGGCAAGAATGGAGGAAGGGATATGAATTCCATGATCCAAATGGACTCGGAAGTAGAAGAATCAAACTCAAATTCTGGTTTTTTTGATCTTTACCATAGGAACAGTTTTAAACAACCGGCACGTACCACCTGGATTGATGGCTGGAAAATTGAATATATGGCTATTGCTCAGCCAGAAACCATCCATAACACTCCCATTGTCATTATTGGGGGGGCTTTTCAAAATTTTAATTCTTATAAATATTGTGTGGAACAATTGCTCAGTGCAGGCCCGATCATTCTAATTGACCTGCCTTCCATGGGTGCCAATCAGCAAATTACCAATCGCGATACCGGTATTTCTGCGGGAACACTGGAATTACCTGATTTGGCTCGAATGTTGGGTGAGTGGGTCGATATTGAAAATTTACCCAAAGTTTCAGTGATGGGCATGTCGCTCGGTTCGGTTGTGGCTTCAAGTTTTGCCGTGCAACGTCCGGAACTGGTCGATCGCATGATTCTGATGGGCGTGATGCAAAAAACGCGTAAAAGCTGGCGTATGTTGCTGGAAGAATCTTTGCATTTAATGAATGAACAGCGCATGGATGAGTTTGGTCAGGCGGTGATTCTGTATCTGGTCAATCATGCCAAAATCGACCAAACCCGTATGTCACCGACAGCTAAACGTCTGTTCTTTAGGCAAATGGCCGAATTTACCGCCACCGAGCAAGACCGCTATGAAATTAACTGTAGCCGCTTATTGCGTTTAACCGATGTCCCTATTCCGCAATGTAAAGTACTGGTGGCATGTGGGCAATATGACAGTTTTACCTTGCCACATGAAAATGCCAATTTTGCTTTGCAATGTCCAGATATGGAATTTGCAATGATTGCAAATGCCGACCATGTACCGCAATTACAGCGCCGTAAAGAAACCATGAGCCTGTTTGCAACCTTCCTGCAGGGACAATCTATTCAGACTGTAGAAGGGATTATCCCGATGACACGTGCCCAGTTGCTGACCCTGGAGCGCCGTGGCGAAGAACGAATTGCCGTACAAAAACCGATGACCGTATTAACTCATCGTCATTCAGATTTGCATTTTTCCACGCATATTGTCGATTTAAACTTTTTTGGCGTTTTACTTGAGTTTACTCTTGGGGTGACTGACAAAGTTGCACAGTATCCACGTGATTTGGCCTTGCATCTGGAAGATGAAGAAGGTCAATTTAAAATTGAGTGCTTAATTTTTGAAGTTTATCCAACACGAGTTCGGGCTTTATTCAAGCATGGCAGTTTTGATGTGGCGGAACGTTTATTGCGTTATGTGCAACGACAAAAAGAAGTGATGACGGTTTTAGAATCGGTCAGTTAATTTGTGATCCATCCCAAAAAAACAGCGTTATATAACGCTGTTTTTTTTGCTTGCATGAATCATCCAGACCAGATCACCTAAGTGTTCTTCGTTAGAGGTGAGGGGTACAGCTGAATTTTGAAAATACTGCTGTGGCTGTACAATACTGACCTGTTCAAAACTGGCTTGCTGGAAAAATGCCTGGGCTTGCTGGGGATTAATAAAATGGAAACTAAATGCACTCTTGGACATCCATTTCAGTAATTTACTGCTGGCCCAAATAAAATTGGCCAGTTTATTTTTCACCGGTTCTGGATAGATGTCGGTAAGGTAATGCAGTTCTTTAAAGTTTTGCCCATAATGATGAATTGCTTTAAGCAATTGTAATAACATGTCTTGGTTAAAATAGTTGATCAGGCCTTCACTAATCACCACCAAGGGGCGCTTGGGATCAAATACATGAAAAGCCTGTTCAAAATCCGCAGTGAATAAGTCTACCGATAAAACTTCCGGACTATGGGCATCAATCTGTTTTAAAGCTTGGGTTTTGATTTTTGCCATATCGGGTAAATCCAGTTCACGATAATCAATATCAGGAAATTTCTGCCGGAAACTCCAGCCACGCGGAGAAAGCCCGCTGGCAATTTCAAGCACCTGTAAATCTGGATGCTGTTCGATCAGTTGGGCCAGATGCTGATCAATCATGCAGTGGCGTTGTTTTAAGGTGGTACGCATACTGCCGCCGACAAATTTTTCAGCCCAGCTTTCTAAAGGATGCACCAGTTTGGCCAGCATTTTCCCTTTAGAGGTCGCAAAAACTGGATGAGAAATTCCCATGGTATACCAGATGTAACCAGTGTAATGGGCAGTAAATGAAATATGTCGATGTTCTGAAAGTTGTTGTGTCATGTCATCTTGACCTTATCTTTTTTTTAGTTTTTAACTTTGGTTGTTTATTGGTCGATTATCTTACGTTGCCAGTTTTGCTTATTTTTAGTTTTGATGCAAAGCAAAATGAGCTGAATTAAGCATACTTTTATTTTTGTTTATCATAAAGAAAAAGGAACACCTTGTCGTGTTCCTTTTGTCGTATTAATTCAATGATTTTTTAAAGTTTTCGATGCTATCGCGAACTTTTTGCCATTCTGCTCCCAAGTCCAGCGCTTGCCCAACACTAATCTCTGGAATTTTACCACGCATACGCTCCAGACGTGTTTGATTCGGTAAAGGCAAATCACGAATCCCTTCTAATGCCGTACATGCTGCTGAGCGGTCATTACAGACCAGACCCATATCACAACCAGCTTTGAGTGCAGCCTGAATACGGGCATCGGCACCACCGGCAACACAGGCTGCCTGCATGGTTAAGTCATCGGAGAACAGCACGCCATCAAAGTTGAGTTGCTGACGCAAAATATTTTGAATCCAGTAGGGTGAGAAACCAGCAGGATTCGGATCAACCTGGTCATAAATCACATGTGCGGGCATCAAGGCATCCAGTTGCGGCATCAGCTGGATAAAGGTTTGCATGTCCTTATGATAGATTTCTTCATAGGAACGTGAATCTACTGGTGCGGCTATATGTGAATCGGCCTTAACCGAACCATGGCCCGGGAAATGTTTACCGGTATTGGCCATGCCCGCACGTTTCATACCCTTGATGAAAGCACGGGCAAGGGGAACAATATCATCAATATTTTTGGCAAAACCGCGATCACCAATCACATCACTGACATCATTCAAATCCAGTACCGGGGCAAAACTGAAATCAATCCCAACAGCAAGCACTTCGGTGGCCATCAGCCAGCCACATTGTTCAGCCAATTCCACAGCACGTTCAGGTTCAGTCAGATAAAGTTCGCCTAAGCGACCCATGGCAGGCAGCAAGGTAAAGCCCTGTTTTAAACGCTGCACCCGACCGCCTTCCTGATCGACGGCAATTAAAATATCGGGTCTGATATGACGCATATGATCGGTTAAAGCACGAACCTGCTCAGGTGATTGTATATTTCGTGAAAATAAAATCATGCCGCCTACTTGCGGTGCCTGTAATAGTTCAATATCTTCTTGAGTAAGTTCTGTGCCAGCGATGTCTAGCATCAATGCGCCAATCATATCGGTGTCCGTGTTGGAATTTTATAAAGAAAAACAATACCCGAATTCTGCAATGATTTGCTACATTTTGACAGTACAGAATATGATAAAACTACACGACATACACATATTAAGTTGTTTAAGATTTTGAATATACTGCGTTCATGTCGAAAAACGACGTTGTAATATTGGTCAAAGACCAAGGAAGTACGAATTATTTATGAAACTTCAATCATTAGCTTGTGCAGTTGCAATTGCGACTGGAGGGTTTTTCTTTACTCATGTAGTAAATGAGGCAATTGCTGCAAACAATACCATTGCAGTTTCTCAAAGCATTCAGCCAACGCAGGAACAAGCCCTTGTATCACGCCAATTGGCGACTTTGGTTGACCGTCAGCATTATTTAAATCAGCGTTTAGACGCGGCGACTTCCAATCGTATTCTTGACTTTTATCTAGATAGTCTGGATGCAGACCATTCATTATTTTTGGCATCTGAAGTTGAACAATATAAGAAAAAGTATGGTGCAAATTTTGGTGCAGCATTAAAAGCAGGCGATTTATCAGGCCCTTACTTGATTCATGCCCAATATCGTGACCGCTTGAAACAGTTTTATGAGTTCATGTTGGCGGAATTGAAAAAGCCGCAAAACCTGAAACAAACCAATGTCTATATTGATACTGATCGCGAAAAAGCGCCTTATTTCAAGTCCGCAGCAGAGCAGCGCGCACATTGGCAAAAAATGCTGGTATCGCAACTCATCAACTTAAACATTAGTAAAGAAGAAGAGTCTGCGAAGCAAAAAGCCTTAAAAGATGATCCGACACTGGCCAATGGTCAGGATCTGGCTAGCCCTGAAGATTTAACTCCAGTTCAAACCTTGACCAAGCGTTATACCCGTCAACTTGAACGCATTACCCGTGTTAAAAGTGATGATGTTCTCGACAAGACGTTGAATGCGATGATGCTGACCTATGATCCGCATAGCAATTATTTCCCGCCGGTTGATGCGATGGAATTGAACCGTCAAACCACCTTGCAGCTAGAGGGGATCGGGGTTTCGATTCGTCCTGAACGCGGTAATGAAGATTACACCAAGATTGAAACGATTGTTGAAGGTGGTCCGGCCAGCAAATCAGGTCAGATTAAACCGGGAGACCGTATTATTGGTGTAGCACAAGACGGCGATAAAATGGTCGATGTGATCGGTTGGGCTAGTAATGAAGTGGTCGGCCTGATCCGTGGCAAGCGTGGAACCAAGGTGAGTCTACGTTTGTTGGGTGCGGGTGCATCAATGGGGCAGGCACGTACAGTCAGCCTGGTGCGTGATGTCATTCAGGAAGAAGATGCGGGTGTTCGTTCACGTACAGTTGAGATCAAACGGGATGGCAAAAACCATACCTTTGGTGTAATTGAAATTCCGTCATTTTATTTGAATTATCGTGCGCGCCGTGCAGGTGCGGATTATCGTTCGGTTTCTGAAGACACCAACAATGCTTTAAAAAGCCTGGCAGCCAAGAATGTAGAAGGGATTATTATCGATTTGCGTAATAACCCGGGCGGCTCGCTGGAAGAAGTTGCACGTATGCTGGGACAAGTCATCAAATCTGGTCCAGTGGTGCAAATTCGCGACGGTAATGGCAATGTCAGCGTATTTGAGGACGATGACGGTGGTGCACAAACCTATGCCGGTCCACTGGCGGTCATGGTTAATCTGGCTTCAGCATCGGCCAGTGAAATTTATTCTGCTGCTATTCAGGATTATGAGCGTGGTATCGTGATTGGCAGTACCACCACAGGTAAAGGTACAGCCCAGGTTCAACTGGATACTTTGGCCTATGGTCAGGCAACCTTGACCCAGCGTAAGTTCTATCGTGTTACGGGTGGAAGTACCCAAAATAAAGGGGTAGTACCTGATATCAAGCTGGTTGATATCTACAATGAAGAGTTTGGCGAGCGTAAGGCGAAGAATGCCTTGAAATGGGATACCATTCCAACTGCACCATTTAAGCGTGAAGGTTCGGTACAACCTTATGTGCAAAATCTGGCACAAATGTCACAACAGCGTGTAAGTGTTGATCCGCAATTTAAATATCTGGAGCAACGTAAAGCGATTGCAAAAAAAACCGATGAGCAAAAGCGTGTAGTGCTGGATATTGATCAGCGCAAAGCCGAGCTGAACGCACTTGAGCAGAAAACTTTAGAGGCGGAAAATCAGCGCCGCAGCCTGACGGGGCAAAAGCCTTATGCTAATTGGGAAAGTTATCAAGCCTCAATGGATGCTTTAATCGAGTCGCGTGCGAAAATGAAAGCAACACAACGACCTGCTTTACCCGAAGAAGAAAGCTTTGTTATGGAATCTGCCAATATTTTATTAGATTATGCAAAATTACAATCCACTAAGGCTGCTGGCCAGTAGGCGCTGTAATTTGGTATTTTTCATTTAAATTTTCCGAAAAAGCCAGTTAGTTGATCTGACTGGCTTTTTATTGATGCATGAGCAAACAGAGGCATTAGTTTTAAAATGATTTTAAAAATATGAACGGTGTGAGGATAATGATAAAAATGTTGAACTATGTTTCTATTGTAAAATGAATACATTAGAAATAAAAAAGAATAGAGCAATTATCACTTGACCAAAATGGAATAGTATTAGATTCTTGTTTTAATTGATTGTTTTTATAACCACTCTTTAAAGATAAAAATTTTCTTGCTTGTATGAAAAGTATCAATCACGTGGATTAAAACAAGAAAGATACCTTATACGGAACTGAATATGGTTCATATACATTATGATTTTAGTCTGGTGATTGCTTCGATAGTTGTTACTATTTTGGTCTGTTATTTTACTGTTTCATTCGAACAATTATTATTCCGTGGCCTGCGTCAGAAATATGAAAAAATGCTTCTCATCATCAGTGGTCTGATGCTTGGAGCTGCAATTTGGTGTATGCACTTTGCTGGTGTGCTCGCTTGTCATTTACCAGCAGATTACTCTTTTGATTATAGTCTTACTTTTGTTTCCTATATTATTGCGTTCATTGCATCTACTTTTGCCATTTGGTTGACTACACGAGAAACCTTACCCTTCGGCCGGCTTGTTTTAGGTGCGGTACTGATGGGAATAGGTAGTGCCGGAATGCACTATACTGGCATGATGGCGCTGATCATCAATCAGCATCGGATTTATTATGATCCTTTGCTGACAATTTTTTCTGTTTTAATTGCAATTGCAGGTTCAGGTTTAACGTTCTGGCTTATTTTTAAATATAAAAATGCAGTACAGCAAAAGCTGATGATCAAGATTTTTCTGGTATTGATGATGGCGCTAACCATTGTCGCGATGCACTATGTCGGTATGTGGGCAATCGCTTTTTATGAAGTTTCTGCAGATCAACAGATTGCACCTTATCAAACTGGCCAGGGATTAATTTTATTAAGTGTGATTTTAGTCACCAGTTTAATTTTTCTCGCTGCATTTTGTGTCGCTGTGCTGGAACAAAGACTGGAAATCCGAAATATACAGCTTTCTAAAGCCAATCGTGAACTGGCCAATCAGGCTGTGCAGGACAATTTAACTAAGTTGCCCAATCGTTTATTCCTGGCGGAATATTCACATTTTTTATTTACCGATCATCGTTACAGGGATGATAAAATTGCCTTTCTCTATATCGACTTAGATCGTTTTAAAGCGGTCAATGATGTATTTGGGCATCATATCGGTGATCAGTTGCTGGTGCAATTGGCGACCCGCATTCAGCAGAATCTGAAACCAAACGAAAAACTGCTTCGTCTAGGGGGAGATGAGTTTTTGATGGTGCTGGAACAGGCTACCCTCGAACATGCAGTTGAAAAGGCCGAGCAGTTATTGGAACAAATCCAGGACAGCTTTTTGATTGCCGGTAAAGAGATCAATATTTCCAGCAGCATTGGCATCGCCCTGTATCCCGATCATGGTAATAATTTGCAGGATCTACTGATTAATGCGGATGCAGCCATGTTGACGTCGAAATATCAAGGGAGAAATACCTATTCGCTGTTTAGTTACAGTGCTGATCAGCAGGAGACCAAAAGTCAGACCAAGCTGATTAATGATTTATATAAAGCAGTTGAAGAACAACAATTTGTTCTGTTTTATCAGCCCAAATTTACCACTGGGGATTATGCCATTTGCGGCGTAGAAGCCCTGATCCGCTGGAATCATCCAAGCTTGGGAATGTTGACGCCAAACATGTTTATCGCGGGGGCTGAAAAAACCGGGCTGATTATTCAAATGGGCTATTGGGCACTCGAGCAAGCCTGTAAGCAAATTCAAATCTGGGAACAGACCGATTCCAACTATTTTCCAGTCGCAGTGAATTTATCCGCCGTACAATTTGAACATAAACATCTGTTTACAACACTAGAAAAATTATTTGCTCAATATCAGATTAATCCTAATCATTTAGCCATCGAAATTACAGAATCGACAGCTATGCATCACGTGGACTCTACCATTCGGAGTTTTGAGCGCTTACGTCAGATGGGAATTAAACTGGCGATTGATGATTTTGGAACCGGGCATTCCAGCTTTTTATATTTGAAGAACCTGCCTGTGGATGAGTTGAAGATAGACCGGGAATTTATCCGGGATCTGGCAGTCGGCTCAAAAGATGAAATCATTCTGGCAAGTATTATCCAGCTGGCCATAAAACTGGGTTTGGTGGTCACTGCAGAAGGGGTTGAAACACCTTTGCAGGCAGACATCCTGACCCGTTTAGGCTGTCAGCAATTGCAGGGTTTTCTGTTGGGAATGCCAATGGATGTGAACCGTCTGGAAACAATGGACAAGGCACTATTTACTTAAAATTGATGCGGGTTGAACAGGTTTAGTTTATTTCAAAAGTTTTATGATCTGTTGCAATATGGTCAATTTTTCATATTGATCGTATTTGATCTTGAGCACTCTGGTTCTGCAGTAAGTATTTTCCATAAGTTTTAAAGATGAGTTAGCGGTGCAGGTCGCTCAGCGACGTACATTTGCCATTATTTCCCACCTAGGGTGAATAATATCATTAAGTTTATTTGATAAATTCATAGTCTGGCTGAAGAGTAGTTTGAAAATCCACTTTATATTTCAACTATATTCAGCTGCTTTTGATTTGGTCTAGTTACAATGGAATAAAATGTCAGCATTACAAATATAAGATAAAAATAATAATGATTGCTTTTACCAGTTCCAATCATCTTTAAAAAGTTATTTTTTAACTAAGTTGTTGATATAAATAAATATAATTATTTTTTATTCAATGGACTTTTTTGTGCAACTTTAGTCGGAGATAATGTATATGGTTGAAATTTATACATTTTACAAAAAATTAAAGTATTGTTTCCGATTTAGGTGACTTAGATGATTTTGTCTAAAAATGATACAAAAAGCCATATTTGTGTTGTTGGAAAAGCTCTAAATTGTAAACATTATGAATAAAAAGTGAAGGAAACACTTTAGTAATCTTTAAATGTATTTTCACGAAATCATTAACTTTTAAATAAAACGTTTCAATTTAAGAAAAAAAGGATGCTGGTCAAAGGCATCTAATTTCCACCTCATTTTGTTGAGAGGACTAGATTATGAATAAGATTTATCGTTGTATATATAATGAAGCATTAGGTACATGGGTGGCTGTTAGTGAGCTAGCACAGGCAAAGGGCAAGCGCAGCCGGGGACGTTTAGCAAAAACCATTTTGGCGACCAGCCTTGCTGTGGCGGGAACCGTAGGCAGCTCTGCAGCTTTTGCAGTTGATTTACCAGCAGCCAGTTATTCACAAATTATTGTAGATGGAAGTGATGCGAGCGTTACTCTGACTTCTGCAACAACGCCTGTTGTTGTAGGGCCGATTGATGCTGAAATTGGATCTTATCCTGAAATTTTGCCAGATCCTCAACCAGATTCAACCATTGTCGTGGCCAATGGCGCGCAGTTTAATTATTCATCGCTGGAAGCTACCAATAACTATGCATCAACTGCTTTCAATTTATTGGGAGATGGAAGCGGTACATTAACGCAAGCACAGCAGGCCTATTTGGATAAGAATGCCACCGATATGGCCAAGACCACCAAAGGCAAGCATGGTGAATTAGAGCTCGCCGCTGTTCCTGCCGGTGTTGTACAGATTGTTGGCAATGGTACATTTGGAACTGTCGGGCAAGCTGCCGATGCAGGCAATACTTTAATTCATTTAGGTGCTGAAAGTAGTTTGACTGCTACAGGTACTGCACATGGTATTTATGCAGCCAACCAGACCGGTAATGTGAACGTAACCATTGCGGGAGATATCAATACTCCAGATCGTGTGTTTGGTGCCACGTATACCGGAAATGTATTAGGCCCTGCTGTGGATGGAAGCGGCAATCCTCTCTATGTTCAGCAAACCGATGGAAATGGTGAATTGGTTGTTGATGAGTTCAATAATCCTGTCTATGTCCAGTTAATTGAACACGACAAACCTGTATTTGATGAAAATGGTGATCCTGTTTATCTTCAGGTCATGGAGCCCACCGGGGATACCCGCGAAGTAGCTGTAGTGACCGCCGGTGGTGGTCATGGTGTTTATGTCGATACTCTATCACCAACAGGAATTTATCCTGAAACGCCACAAGCCATTTCTATCACACAGCTGTCTACGAGTACCATTGCGGCTGGCGGTGCTGGAATTAAGGGAGTTGCAGGTGGCTTGGGAACCGTAAGTATTAGTCAGGATGCGGGTGCAGTCATTGGTGCTGGTGATGGTGGTATCGCTGCGGAAGGTGAAGCCGGTGATGTCACTGTAGCGATGGCTGGCACGATTAATTCTGGCGGTAACGGTATTCATGCGCATGCTGGCGCAGGCGATGTAACAGTGAATTTGGCTTCAACTGCGCAAATTGTTGCTGGTGAAAGTGGTATTCATGCCCATACTAGCAACTATAAAGGCGAAGATGGATTAGCATCGGGAAATAAAAGTGTTGTAACTGTCGCGACCGCTGATGGTAGCTCGATTCAAGCTGCTGAATCCGGCATTCATGCCCATTCCGGTGGTGGTAACGTGATTGTCAATAATGCTGCTAATATTGTGGCTGCAACGCTTGAGCCTATCAATAATGAAGTGGTTTATGCCAATAGTTCAACCGCCATGCAGGATATTAGCAATGGTGGACGTGCGATTCATGCCCATTCTGGCGGTGGAACCGTTACAGTAAATTCTTCAGGTGATTTGTTGGCCTATGAAGATGGAATCTATGCTCACTCAGGTGGTCATAATGATGATGGCACCGAGTTTGTGAATGCCAACAAAATTGTCGTCAATACATCTGGAAATATAATCAGTGCTATTGGTAATGGTATTCGCGTCAATACCGCGGGTGCTGCTGAAATTACCAATACTGCAAATATTACGGCTGCTTTTAGAGATTATGTCCCAGTTGAAGGTGATTTACCTTTCCCTAACGAACCAGAAAATCCTGCGAATTGGGAGTTGGCAGATATGTACGCCATTTTAGGTGGCGCTGGTGACGAAACGGTTAATCAGCAAGGTGGTACGCTAATCGGTGGTATTAATCTGAAAGCAGGTGACGATACGCTGATTGCAACTGGCGGTAAAATAGTCGGTGATATCTGGATGGAAGCTGGTTCAGATACCCTGAGCCTGAAAGCAGGAACTGATGTTTCAGAACTTAGCTATCTGGACGGTGGTTCGCAAGCGGATACCTTAAATATCGGTGTGGATTTGACGGGTTTTTCAGCCGAAGAGCCAGCCGAAGTGACTTATCCTGATAAGCCTATCTTGCCAGGTGCAGCGGGTAATGTCGCACTGGTAGGATGGGAAACCGTTAATGTGCAGAATGGTGCAGTCTTTAGTCTGAGTGGTGATCTTAATTTATCAGGTGATTCTGAGCCTGTGCCAACAATCATGATGCTCGCGCCAACTACAACAGGTACATTGAATATTGAAGAGGGTAGTACGCTCGCGTTGGCACCAGGCACCCTTGCATCGACAGTAACTGCGAATGTGAACAATTTTGGTACTATCGACTTGCATCGTGGTGATGCAGCACCTGTCAACACGTTAACCGTTGAAGGGAATTATGCTGCTGGTTCAGATTTAATCGTAGATGTGAATCTGGCTACAGGCGCATCAGATCAACTTGTGATTAATGGGACTGCAACAGGGAATACCCATGTGACCGCGATTAACGGTTTAGGCGATGTCACTGCGGCAGATCAGATCACTCAACTTCCGACGGTCATTGTTACAGATCCAACAGGTGGTGGTACATTTACTGGAATGGCAGGAACGTCAAATGCTGGTGAAGGTCAACTAATATCAAATGAACTAGGGACGGAATATAGCTGGACACTGAATGCCTTGAATGCAGAAGGTACTCCAATCTATAAAGCGGAAGTATCGGGCTATACCCAAATGCCATATGCCAACACCTTGCTGGGCTATGACATGCTGGGCACCTTGCATGATCGTGTCGGTGAGCAGCAGACCTGGGCTTGGGACAAGTGTGGTGAATGCCAGGAAACTCAGGGCAACCAGGTATGGGCACGAGTACGTGGCGGCAATACCGAGTTAACGGGTGATAATCGTCTGGATATGGAAATGGATAACTTCGTAGCGCAACTGGGCTATGATTTTTCAGTCAACTACAATCCGGACAATGGTTCACGTCGTCATACTGGTTTCATGCTGGGCTATGGCCAAAGCAAGATCGACTTCTTTGACCAATACCGCGCCGAAAATGCACAGATCGTTGCAGATAAATTTACCGGTGAAGGCACTACCGATGCAGCAAGTGTAGGATTGTACTCGACTTATTACGACAAAAATGGCAGCTATCTGGATTTAGTTGGTCAAGTGTCTTATTTGCAAAACGAATATAAAGCTCGTGATGGTCATAATGCTGATCAGGACGGTTGGGGTGCTGGTTTATCCGCTGAGGTAGGTCGTCCGTACAAATTGGGCAACAGCCACTGGCTGATTGAACCACAGGCTCAATTGTCTTATCAGTTTGTTAGCCTGGAAGACTTCAATGATGGCAGTGCACATGTAGATCAGGATGATCAACACAGCCTGAGAGGCCGTATCGGTACGCGTTTGGCGTATAACGCACCGACTGCAGACTACCGTACCAAAACTTTCTATGCAGTTGCCAATGTACTGAGCGACTTTATTGAACCGACCGATGTCAATATTGGCCGTGACAAGTTGAATGAAGACTATAGCCGTACTTGGGGTGAGTTTGGTTTAGGGATGCAGTTGCCGATTGCCACATCTGCCTATGTTTATGCAGATGCACGCTATCAGCAAGAGCTGTCTGGTGAAGACCGTAATGGTTACACCGGCACGATTGGTCTGAAACACAGCTGGTAATTCAGAAGCAGGTCATTCCCGGTAGATGCCATGCCGGGGATGATCATTCAAGCATGAAATAGAAGGAAATCGTGATGAAACAAAAACTGATAATGACATGTGTGGCTTCAGCTTTGCTTAGTTTGACAGCGTGTGCCAGCTTGCAGAATGTTGATAATAAATGGTGTCCACCGGTAGAAGCGGCTCCTGCACCAGTTGTGGTTCCACCAGCACCTGTACAGATGGAGCGTGTGGAACTGTCTGCGGATGCCCTATTTAAGTTCGACCGTTCCACTGTTGCGGATCTGTTACCTGAAGGACGCCGTCAGCTGGATGAACTGGCGAGCCGCATCAGTAATGGTTATGTACGGATTGAACAGATTCGTATTACTGGTCATACTGACCGTCTTGGTTCGGAAAGCTACAACCAGCGTCTGGGCCTAGCCCGGGCAACCACGGTCAAGGATTATCTGATGAGCCAAGGTGTGAATGTGGCGATGGAAGTGGCAAGTGCCGGTGAAAGTCAGCCTAAAACCACCAGTTGTGTGGGCAATAAGGCAACTGCAACACTGATTGCCTGTTTGCAGCCGGATCGCCGGGTAGAAGTTGATGTCACTGGTGTGAAGAAAGCAGAATAGTTTAAGTGTTAATTGGGCCCGGGTGAAATCATCCGGGCTTTTGTTTATCTACAGCTTTTATTGTTGTGTAGAATCATTCCCTCATGCTGATGATGTTCATGTATGAACAGCAGTTTTATTCCTACAGCAATTTTTCTTAATTTTCACTGAATAGATCGCTAGGGGATAGAATGATGCCATCTAGAGATATGAACCGTCTATCAGTGGTGATCAAAGTGCTTTAATCACAACAGCCCGATACAATAACTATAAATCTGCTACAATTGCGCCAATTTTAAGTTATCACTTCACTGGCTTGATACACATTGATACGTGTGTACAAAACAGTGTACATATTGAAGATTTTTCCTATGTTTAAAGAGCAACTCGCTAGAGAAGTCGCGACTCGCAGGACGTTCGCGATTATTTCCCACCCCGATGCCGGTAAAACCACCATGACAGAAAAACTGCTGTTATGGGGTCAGGCGATCCAGGTTGCTGGTATGGTGAAAAGCCGTAAGTCTGACCGTGCGGCGACTTCGGACTGGATGGAAATGGAAAAGGAACGTGGTATTTCGATCACCACCTCGGTAATGCAGTTCCCGTTTAAAGACAAGATGATCAACCTGCTGGATACCCCGGGGCACGAAGACTTTTCGGAAGATACTTACCGAACCCTGACTGCTGTGGATTCAGCGCTGATGGTGATCGATGGGGCAAAAGGTGTCGAGGAACGGACCATTAAATTGATGGAAGTGTGTCGTATGCGTGATACGCCGATCATCTCTTTCGTCAACAAAATGGACCGTGAAATCCGTGAGCCTTTAGAGCTGCTGGATGAGATTGAAAACGTTCTGAAAATTAAATGTGTGCCACTTACCTGGCCACTCGGTACCGGCCGTGATTTCGCTGGCGTATATAACCTGATCGAAGAAAAATTCTACGTTTATAAAGCCGGTTTCGGTTCAGTGATTACCGACATTGAAGTGCGTGATGGTTATGACCATGCGGACCTGCGTGAAAAAGTCGGGGAACTGGCATGGGCAGCATTTGAAGAGTCTCTTGAACTTGTTCAAATGGCCAATGAACCATTAGACCGTGAAGCATTCCTGGCAGGTCGCCAAACTCCGGTATTGTTTGGTACGGCATTGGGTAACTTTGGTGTGGATCATGTCCTGAATGCATTCAGTGAATATGCACCGGAGCCGAAAGCGCATCCAACACAAAACCGTAAAGTAGACGCCACTGAAGAAGCTTTTAGTGGTTTCGTCTTCAAGATTCAGGCCAATATGGATCCGAAGCACCGTGACCGTATTGCTTTCATGCGGATCTGTTCAGGTAAATATGAAAAAGGCCTGAAAATGAAGCATGTGCGTCTGGGTAAAGATGTGCGTATTAGTGATGCCTTAACCTTCCTGGCAGGCGACCGTCAGCATCTGGAAGAAGCATGGCCTGGCGATATTATCGGTCTGCATAACCACGGTACCATCCAGATTGGTGATACGTTTACTTCAGGTGAAGATCTGCACTTCACAGGTATTCCACACTTTGCGCCGGAAATGTTCCGCCGTGTGCGTCTGAAAGATCCATTGAAGTCGAAACAGCTGCAAAAAGGTCTGAAAGAGCTTTCAGAAGAAGGTGCAACCCAGGTGTTCATGCCGCAAAACAGCAATGACCTGATTGTGGGTGCAGTCGGTGTGCTGCAGTTTGAAGTGGTCGCGTACCGGCTGAAAGAAGAGTATAAAGTGGACTGTGTCTACGAGCCGGTCAGCATCAATACCGTTCGTTGGGTGTCTTGTGAAGATGAGAAGAAATTCAACGAATTCAAGAAAAAAGCCCATGATCAGTTGTCAGTGGATGGGGGGGGGCACTTGACCTATCTTGCACCAAGCCGGGTGAATTTGCAGCTGATGCAGGAGCGTTATCCGGATATCGTGTTCCGTAATACCCGTGAACACTAAGACAACCAATAAAACAGCTTCTTTATGAAGCTGTTTTTTTAGGGAGTTGATGACATTTCATCAATATGTATCGTCGCAAACATAGATGAAGTGTCAACTGCCCTATTAGAATCATAAAGATAGATGAATTACTTGAGAAAAAGAGTGGTCAGCATGAACGGGAAACTCGGGGCTGCATCGGTAATCGTCATGGGGCTGATGCTCAGTGCCTGTGATGCTTCAAAACAAGAATCCAAACAACCAGATCAGGAACAGTCGCCAACTTCGGTATTTAAAACCGAGCAGGCGGATGTCTTGCCGTATTTAAATATTCAGGAACAGCCGGCAAAAATTGCCTTGCCTTTTTGCGAAACCAAGAACTGTATAGACCTGAGTATTCAAACGGTACATACCGAAGATGCCTGGTTAAATGACTGGATTGCCAAGAGTCAAGCCAAGGTTATTCAAGATCAAATTGGCTTAAAACAGGACATGAGCCTGCAGCAGGCCGTAAATGCCTATGTGAAAAAGTCGGATGCCTGGCAGACCGAATTTGCCAAAAATAAGCCCTATGAACTGTCAATGTATACCCGAATTGCCTATCAGCGTAATCAATATGTGCTGATGCAATTAGGCGTTGACACGATGCAAGAAGAAGTAAAAGTAAAAGAGCGATATTACTTCTTTGTGGCTGACCGTAAAACACAGAAAGCGCTGACTGTATTAGATGTGATTGAGCCGAAACAGCAAAGTGCCATGAATAGCATTGTGCAGCAGGCTTATCAAAAATGGTTAAAGCAACAAAAGGCTGAAGTCAAACAGAAAGCGCCAAAGAAACTGTACTGGGGACAGGCAGACTGGTTTTTTGATCAGGAAGGTATCGGTTTGCATTATCGCACCCATGAAATTGTTAAAGATGGTGCCCAGCTGGATATTTATTTAACCAAAGAACAAACCAAGCAGATATTGAAAGCTGACGCTTATCAGCATATGTTTTAGTTATCGGTAATCAATTCAGACATTGAGTGAACGTCCATTTACCAGATTTAAGTTTATAGGTTAGATGATGCTAAAAAATAAAACGATCTTTACCCTCAGTGTTGTTGCGGCGGCAATTGCCTTGAGTGCATGCCAACCTAAACAGCCTGAGCCTAAAAAAGAGGACAAAGTAGCCCAATCGCAAGCTGCTCAAGCCGAAGTTTTAACATTGGCAGGCGACACGGAAAAGCTGACTTTAAATTTGCCTGAATGTGATGGAAATAGTTGTCCTGAAATAAATGTCGAGCGTCTTTCCAGTAACCAGGCATTTATTGATGAATTTATTGATCAACAAGTTTTAAAGCAGCTGGATCAAATTTTAGATATTTCGCCGAAATCGTTGAAGTCAGAGCAGCAGGCGACTACAGCAAGCGGAAATTCGAAAGATTTAAATCCAGCTCAGGCATCTGAAGCTGCTGCATCAGAAACTATTGAAACGCCGAAACAGAAACTGGAAAAACAGGTGGCGCCTTATCTACAGACCTTTTTATCGCTGGATAAAGAACTGAAAGCGTTAAGTGCCAATCATCAGATTAGCCTGATGATCAAGCCGAAGATTCTCAATGCAGGCCAACCTTTGGCAACTGTGGTGTTAAATTCCAGCAGTTATCTGGGCGGCGCACATGGTTCATCCTCACAGTATTATTATAACTTTGATTTGAAAAAGAAAAAGTTGGTCGAGTTGGATGATATTCTGGCGCCCAAGCAGAAAGCTGTACTGGAACAGAAAGCCCATGAAGAGTTTAAACGTTGGGTTATTGATTCCAAGTTGGCAAATAGCGTTGAAGAATACGAACAGGCGTGGAAATTTACTTTATCGGACAATTTCTACCTATCCACTCAAGGTCTGATTTTGCAATATGGCGAATATGAAATTGGGCCTTATGTGGTGGGATTGCCACGTTTGACCATTCCTTATGAGCAGTTGCAAACCGTACTGAAGAAAGAGTACTTGCCTCAGGCTGAAGTCAAAAATGATGCTGCATCGGCAAGTACACCTATTGCAAATAAAGCCCAATCTTAATGTCTTATTCACTGTTTGATACCCATACCCATTTTGATGTTCCCGATTTCGATGCCGATCGGGAGCAACTGGCGCATGCGGCCAAAGCAGTTGGGGTAGAACGCTTGATTCTGATAGGTTTTGTTCAGTCGCGTTTTCAGGATCTGCTTTACACGCAGCATTTTCTAAATCAATTAAAGGATGCTCCACAAAGTTATTTAGCACCGGGTTTACATCCTGTTTATATTGAACGGCATCACACTTCGCATCTGGCCGATTTAGAATCATTGTTGAAAAATGAAGATTGTGTTGCAGTGGGAGAAATTGGTTTAGATACCTTTTTAGCACAGCACAAGCAGCCAGCCATGTTTCAGAAACAAAAAGATTTTTTTGCTGCACAATTGGAATTGGCGCAACAGTTTGATAAGCCGGTGTTATTGCATATCCGCAAATCACATGCAGAAACTCTGGCGATATTAAAACAGCAGCAATTTAGCTTGGGTGGAATTGCCCATGCCTTTAGTGGCGGAATAGAAGAAGCCAAGGCCTTTATTCAACTGGGCTTTAAAATTGGCGTCACTGGGCAAATTACCAATCCCAATGCCAAAAAACTGCATCGGGTGGTTCAGGCGATTGGTGCTGAACACCTGGTTCTGGAAACTGACTGTCCGGATATGACTCCCTTATGCTGTCAAAATTCCACTGAACATCGAACCCGCAATACGCCAGTCAATTTACCTTATGTTCTGGATGGATTGGCACAATCGCTGAATCTGGACCAGACCATGCTTGCGGCAAAACTCTGGCAAAACTCCCTGGATGCTTTAAAGTTGGCATCTTGAAAAATATTGTAAAAGCAGGTTTTATCCATCAGTATGGGTTTTTAATGACATGTTGCGCCATGAATTGGCTTGCTTGTCTGAGCGATATTTTATGCAAAGTTGCAAAGATTCATTTTCTGTTCTTAAATGCGTTTTATACTAATTCAAAAATCTAAATGACAATAATGAGGGAATTATGCAAAGTAATAATCCTATTTTAACCCGGGTCGAAACCCAGAGTGATTTTAACCATGCCATGACGGTGCAAGGTGCCATCCAGAAGTCGGTGATATTGACAGTAATTGCTGCTGTAGTCGGTATATCACTCTTTTTATATAGCTTTCTGACCCTGAATATATCCATTGCTTATGCTGCCGCAATGGTGGGAGCGATTGGTGGATTTATCCTGGCACTCATCGTCACATTCAAGCCGAATACCGCCCCAACATTAGCCATTCCTTATGCACTGTTTGAAGGGGCATTTTTAGGGGGAATTTCGGTTGTATTTCAGCTGAAATTTCCAGGTGTACCTTTACAAGCCTTGCTTGCAACCTTTGTTACCACACTGGTCATGTTTGGGTTATACCGCTTCCAGATTATTCGTGCCACAGAAAAATTTAAAGCTGTAGTGATGTCCGCTTCGATTGCCATTGCCATTGTATTTGTGGTGCAAATGGTTATGGGGCTGGCTTTTGGTTCCAGTATTCCCTATATTTTTGAAAGCAACTGGCTGGGGATTGGTTTTGCTGCATTTGTCGCAGTCATTGCTTCTTTAAACCTGATACTCGATTTTGACCTGATCGAATCATCTGCTGCACAGTATGCGCCAAAAGCGATGGAATGGTTGTGTGGTATTGCCTTATTGGCGACCTTGGTCTGGATGTATTATTCCTTCCTGCGCTTGCTGGGTTTATTACAAGGGGATGATTAATCCTTTTATCCATGAAAGCGAGCTAGATAGTACGATCAGTTCAGAAATGCTCCGCAATGGTGGAGCATTTTTTTTGATTTTTACACAACATGTTAAAAAAAGGCGCATTATGCAATTTCGCAAATGCTTCAGACTTGGCATTATGCTGCTAAATTATTTTGAGTGAGATTCACATGGCACAAGGACTATTGGCGGGTAAGCGTTTTCTCATCGCGGGTATTGCAAGTAAATTATCCATTGCATTTGGTATTGCTCAAGCCTTGCATCGTGAAGGTGCTGAACTGGCATTTACCTATCCGAATGAAAAATTAAAAAAACGTGTTGATGAGTTTGCTGCACAATTCGGTTCAACACTGGTTTTCCCTTGTGACGTGGCAGTAGATGCTGAAATTGACCAGGCTTTTGCAGAATTGGCAAAACATTGGGATGGTCTGGATGGCGTGGTTCATTCAATCGGTTTTGCACCAGCACATACTTTAGATGGTGACTTTACCGATGTTACCGACCGCGAAGGTTTTAACATTGCCCACGACATCAGTGCATACAGTTTTATTGCCATGGCACGTGCTGCAAAACCTTTATTAAAAGTTCGCCAAGGCTGTTTGTTGACTTTGACTTATCAAGGTTCTGAACGTGTAATGCCAAATTACAACGTTATGGGTATGGCGAAGGCATCATTGGAAGCGGGTGTGCGTTATTTGGCATCAAGCCTTGGCGCAGAAGGCATTCGCGTAAATGCCATTTCGGCAGGTCCAATCCGTACTCTTGCAGCTTCAGGTATCAAGTCTTTCCGTAAAATGCTCGACCTGAATGAAAAAGTTGCGCCACTGAAACGTAATGTGACCATTGAAGATGTCGGTAATGCGGCATTATTCCTGTGCTCACCTTGGGCTAATGGTATTACTGGCGAAATTATGTATGTTGATGCCGGCTTTAATACTGTGGGTATGAGCGCCGATTTAATGATGGATGGTGAATAAATTCATCTAAAAGCTCCTCTCTTTTTTAAAGGGAGGTTGGGAGGGATTCTGTAATCTCCCCCAACCCCTCTTCCACAGGGAAATGAAGGGTACTGTTCTCATAAAGAGGGATAGTAAGAAAATCCCCCTCACTCCCCCTTTGGTAAAGGGGGAGGCTTTAAAAAAACCAATAAAAAAGACCGCAAATGCGGTCTTTTTTATATTGAAGCTTAAGCGATTAAGCCTGGCCTTCAGCAGCGGCCGCTTGCGCACGTTGCATGTTTGCTTCAAATTCAGCATCGAAGTTAATTGGTGTAAGCAGCAATTGCGGGAAGCTGCCTTTAGTGACCATATCATTCACTGCTTCGCGTAAGAACGGGAACAGGATATTTGGGCAATAAGCGCCAAGAATATATGGAAGGCGTTCTTCTTCAACGCCATCAATAAGGAAAATACCTGCTTGAGTCACGTCTACGATAAATGCAGTATCACCTGCGTTGTTCGCCTGAACAACCACCTGTAATGCCACTTCGTAATGCGTTGCATCAATTTTTTCTGCAGAAGAAGACAGGTTGATATTTAATTCAGGCTGCCATTCTTTGGTAAATACTTGTGCCCCAGGTACTTCAAAAGAAATATCTTTAGTATAAATACGTTCTAGTGCTAATTGTGGTTGAGCTTGTTGTTCACTCATTCTTTAATCCTTAATATGAAGAGCTGACTTAATATAGGGTTAAGCCAATAGTTCGTTTAGTTTTCCTTCACGCTCTAAAGCATAAAGTTGATCAAAACCACCAATAAACTGGTCGTTAATAAAAATTTGTGGAACAGTACGATGGTTAGTGCGTTGCATTAGTTCCACACGTACTTCAGGCGCTTCGTTAGATAAGTTAATTTCTTTATAAGCCACGCCTTTACGCTCAAGAAGTTGCTTTGCGCGAATGCAATAAGGGCATACGGTGGTGGAATAAATAATTACTTCAGCCATTCAAAATCTCCAAGCGTATTATTTGCTTTTAATCAGGGGTAAGCCTTGAACTTTCCAGTTATTGATTCCACCATCCAGGCGGTAACTGTCAGCATGCCCCACTTGTTGTAATGCTGAGCCTGCGATTTGACCCAGGTTACAAATGAACACCAGTGGTCGATCGGCAGATTTTAACTCTTCAATATGACTACTAATCTGGCTATAGGGAATATTACGGCTACCGCTGATATGACCTTCACGGAAATCTTTGGCATCACGTAAATCAATCAGCATGGCATTTTTAGCTTTGACTAAAATACCTAAAGATTGTGGTGAAATTTTACGGCCATTGCGTTGTCCTTCTAAAATAAAGAACAAAACAACCAACACCCCGAGTGTTCCAAACAAGAAGGGGTGATTCCCCATAAATTCGAACCAACGTTCCACAAGTCACCTAATTACAATTTCAAAATTGCGTAGAGTATAGCCTATAAATATGGCGATCAAAATCACCGCTTCAAGGGCTAAGGGTTAAGAAAAATTAATTTTTTTGCTGCGCTTCAGTAATTTCATCCATTAAACGCAAATAACTGTCTAAACGGCGTTGCAAGATTTCACCAGATTGAGCGGCCTGACGCAAAGCACATTGCTTTTCATGTTTATGGGTACAGTTACGGAACTGGCAATGTCCCAGCAAATTTTCAATTTCAGGAAAGCCATGCTGCACTTTGGCCAGGTCCAGATGCCATAAACCAAATTCACGGATTCCCGGAGAGTCAATCAGTGCTGCACCTTCACCAAAGGCAATTAAACGGGTAGAGGTGGTGGTGTGCTGACCCAGCGCCGAGTTTTCCGAAATGATATTGGTTTTTTGCGCCGCTTCGGGAACCATGGCATTAATCAGCGAGCTTTTGCCGACACCGGACTGACCGACAAAGGCGACCGTTTCACCGGCTAGGCGTTTTGCCAGTTCAGTTAAATCGCCATCAGATTGAGTTTGCATCACTTCATAACCCAAGGCCTGATATTCTTTGACCAAGTCTAAAATCGGGTCATTTTCCTGAATTAAATCTGCTTTATTTAGTACCAGTAAAGCTGGAATTTCGGCATCGGCACAGGCCACCAGATAGCGGTCAATCAGGCTGGGGGCAACTTCCGGAAAAGAGGCAAACACAATCACAATCAGGCTGACATTGGCCGCAACAGGTTTAACCTTGTGATAACGGTCAGGGCGGGTTAGCAGTGATTTACGTGGATGAATGGCGGTAATAATACCGAGTCCGGTATTCGGATCGGCCTGCCATTTGACCCGGTCACCTGTGACCAGTGCTTCCAGATTGGTTCGGGTATGACAGCGCCATACACTGCCGACTTCGATCGGCTTCCAGAACGGTTCGGGTTCACCTGCTGCAACGACAGGTTTACTCGGGTGGTTTTCGGGTGTTGATAAGGCTTGCACTTCAAGTTGACGGCCATAATGTTGAACCACCAGGCCTTCTAAATCATTTGAAGTGTCGGGTTCTTCTTGACGTGTTTGATGCTGTTTCTGAATGCGACGTTGCTGCTGTTCAGTTAAACGACGTTTACGAATTAAAGCCATTCATATCCTAAAAAAAGCATGGACTAAGAATGGCAAAAATAGCATGAAGCGGGGTCGGAGTTACAGCCAAGTTGCAATAAATTTGCTACTATAGTCGTTTTTAAGCCCAATAAGATTGCACATTTATGAGCAGCACCCCTGATACCCGCCTGATTTGGATTGACCTGGAAATGACAGGTCTGGATACGGATAACGATCAAATTATTGAAGTTGCAACGATTGTGACTGACGATAACCTGAATATTCTGGCGGAAGGGCCGGTGCTGGCTGTGCATCAGTCGGATCGCGTACTAAATGCGATGGATGAATGGAATACGCGTCAACATGGACAATCAGGTCTGATCGAACGGGTACGCCGCAGTAAATTGACTGCACAAGATGCCGAACAGCAAACCCTCGAATTCTTGAAAAAATGGGTCAATCCAAAATCATCCCCGATGTGTGGTAACTCGATTTGCCAGGATCGCCGTTTCTTGCACCGTTTAATGCCGGAAATGGAACAGTATTTCCATTACCGTAACCTAGACGTCTCTTCAGTAAAAGAGCTGGCAAAACGCTGGCGCCCGGAAATTATGAGTGGCTTGAAAAAGAATGCCTCACACCTGGCAATGGATGACATCCGTGATTCCATTGCAGAGCTCAAATATTACCGTGAATATTTCTTTATCATGAATAAGTAACAGGATTCTTTCATCACGCTTTTTATTTCTCCCTCTGGGAGAAAAATAAAGAGGGTATAAACAGTGATGAAAGAGGACTGAACAGGGTTCAAAGAAAAAGAGGCGAAAGCCTCTTTTTTTATGTCTGCTACAGTTATTGAATGATGCGAAAGAGATAGATTATCGAATTGAGCCGGAATTTGATAAAATGCGTCGGTGTTTTTTAGCTGTTAGATGACGAATGACTGATCTTCCTGAAGATGATGAATATGAGCGCCGCTTTGCCGGGGTAGAAAAAATTTATGGAGATGAAGCTTTTCGTCAGTACGAACACAGCCATGTGATGGTGATCGGGATTGGCGGCGTGGGTTCCTGGGCGGTTGAAGCCTTGGCACGTACCGGCATTGCTGAGCTGACCCTGATTGATATGGATGTAGTCGCGGCATCGAATATTAATCGTCAATTGCCCGCCATGAGTTCGACCTTGGGTCGGGAAAAAATAGAAGTGATGGCCGAGCGCTGTTATTCAATTAATCCACGGATCAAAATTAACGTGGTGGATGATTATCTAACCCCGGACAATGTCAAAGAACTATTAGCAAATAAACCTGATGTGGTTCTGGACTGTATTGATGATGTCAAAGCCAAACTGGCTTTAATGCTGCATTGCCGTTTTAATAAAATTCCGCTGATTGTATCGGGTGGGGCTGGCGGAAAGCTGGATCCGTTAAAAATTCGGGTTGCCGATTTGTCTAAGACGGAACAGGACCCGATGCTGGCGAAACTGCGCAGTCAGTTACGTGCCAAAGGTATTTGTAAAAAGCCGAAAGAAAAATTCGGCATTACCTGCGTTTATTCTATAGATAATCCGTTCTCTAGCGCAGAAGTTTGTGCCAGTGCCGGCTTGCGCTGTGGTGGTTATGGCTCGGCAGTGGTGGTCACTTCAAGTTTTGCTATGGTAGCAGTATCAGAAGTGTTAAAAAAACTGGCACTAAAAAAGCCTAAAAAATTGCAATGACTCAATCACGATAAAAATTAGAAGCCCATAAAAAGATGAACTCGATGCGATTGGATCGGGTTCATCCAGATTTTGAAAGCTTATAAAAATTAAAGTCCAAAATAATAAGCCAATACACAAATCACAATAGTCAGCAGAATCAGTTTAATCACGCCCGATGTACCGACCTTGTGCGAGGTATGAGCAGGATGGCTTTTCACCTGTGGGGCAGTATGCGGAGTGCTTGGCGCACCATCTAGTGGATTGGCCACTTCAACTTTGGTCAATCGTGCGGATTGATAATGATTGGCAACTTTAACTATAAATTTTGCGGTTAAATCATCCAGTTTTTGCGAGAAATGGCGTAGATTTAGCTGCTCTTCTGCTGTCAGTTCACTGCCATCCGCATGATAGGGATGTTGCTGTTTTTGCTGAATATAACTGGATAATGCTTCCAGGCGATGCAGTGTGGTATGTGCATAATCCGCCTGATAATCGCTTGGCAGTAAAGGCAGATATTTACTCTCGGATAATGGGGAGCCATCGGCATTTTCCGTTGCAGTTTGCGGCATTCCATAATATGGAAAATCACGATTGGCAGGCTCGATAAAGCCCTGTGCAAACTTGCTGTCAAATAATTCGTTGTTGGTATAAATCTGAATGTCATCCCACTTCGGCTGCTGCAGATCGGCATCGATACGCTTTGCCAGTTTTGAATTCAGCTCGAAACGCCAGAAGGTTTCCTGACGACACTGTTCCTGTTGTGGCTTGGGCGCTGCATAGTCATGATCTGCGTTATACCACTCCGCCAATTCCTTGCCGAAAATCCAGGCCGTTTTCTTATTTTGTTCATGGCTGACAATAAAATGTGGAATGGCTAGCAGTTCAACATTGGCATTTGGATTCTGTTCATCATTGAGCAGGCTGGAACTGTGCAGGCTGATGCGCAGCGTTCCCTGTTTTTTTAGACCTTCCAACCAGATTTGAAAATGTTGTGCCAATAAATGTTGTGACAGCAGATCTCGGAAACGCAAATTGTGCTGGTTAAAAATGGCATGTTGTACCCAATGATTAAAGCTCAGATTCTGGCTGAGATATTCATTGCCATAGGTCACCAAAGTAAGCTGCTGTTTCCAAATCTGATCGAGTGCCATTGTTATTGATCTCATAAATATTGGCTTTATCTTATACTTTTTCTAAATATGGTTGCCAATCTAATTTTTCCTCTACAGGGAACTTCATCAATGCGCTTAAAAACTGTTAGAATATGGGGTTTTATTATATTTTTAAATTGTTGCTTTGAGAGTTACTATGTCACTGGAAGCCCTGACCACTGAAGCGCTCGCTGCGATTGCAGCAGCAGAGGACCTTGCTACACTCGATCAAGTACGAGTGCAATTTACAGGGAAGAAAAGCCAGCTCGCGGAACAATCCAAGGCACTGGGTAAAATGAACCCTGAAGAACGTAAAGTTTTCGGGGCAAAAATTCATGCTGTGCGTGAAGCCATCACTGGTGCATTAACCACACGCCAGGCCGAATTACAAAAAGCTGCACTAGAACAAAAACTTGCCAGCGAAACGATTGATATTACCTTGCCGGGTCGTGGTCAAAGCGTAGGCAGTATTCATCCTGTGACTCAAGTGCAAGAACGTATTTGCCAGTTCTTTACCAAAGCCGGTTTCACTGTTGCGACAGGCCCTGAAGTTGAAGATGATTATCACAACTTTGAAGCGTTGAATATTCCGGGTCATCACCCTGCACGTGCAATGCATGATACTTTCTATTTTGATGCCAACCACTTGCTTCGTACCCACACTTCAGGTGTGCAAGTGCGTACTATGGAAAAGAATCAGCCGCCAATTCGTATTGTCTGCCCGGGTCGTGTATATCGCTGTGACTCTGACCAGACGCATTCGCCAATGTTCCATCAAATTGAAGGTTTATACGTGGCTGAGAACACCAGCTTTGCAGAACTGAAAGGTTTGCTGGTGAACTTGCTGAACGAATTCTTTGAAAAAGATTTAACTGTCCGTTTCCGTCCATCTTATTTTCCATTCACTGAACCAAGTGCTGAAGTGGATATCATGGATGAACGCGGTCGTTGGCTAGAAGTTTTAGGCTGCGGTATGGTGCATCCGAATGTGCTTCAGGCAGCAGGCATTGATCCTGAAAAATATAAAGGTTTTGCGTTTGGTTTAGGTGTAGAGCGTTTTGCCATGCTGCGTTATGGCATTAATGATTTGCGTATGTTCTACCAGAATGATGTGCGTTTCTTACGCCAATTTGCTTAAACGAATTTATTAACCTCTCTTGCGAAGCAGTGCTTCTCATCTCCTTTAAAAAAGGAGAGAACTCCGTGAAATGATTGGAGTTAGAGAGGGATTCAAAAAATTAGATTTATAGGTTTTTATAGAAATGAAAATTAGCGAAAATTGGTTACGCACCTGGGTCAACCCAGCAATTGACAGCGATACCTTATCTGACCAACTCACCATGCTCGGTTTGGAAGTGGATGAACTGGCGCCAGCGGCAAAACCATTTACGGGTGTGGTTGTGGGTGAAGTACTCACTGTAGAACAGCATCCGGATGCAGACCGTTTACGTGTGACTACAGTCAACATCGGTTCAGGTGAGCCTTTACAGATTGTCTGCGGTGCACCGAATGTACGAGCTGGCATGAAAGCACCTGTAGCCACCATTGGTGCAGTTTTACCGGGTGATTTCAAAATCAAGAAAGGTAAGCTTCGTGGTATCGAATCCCAAGGTATGCTGTGTGGTGCTTCTGAAATTGATCTTGAAGATAAAATTGATGGCCTTCTAGAACTACCTGCGGATGCACCCGTTGGCATGAATATCCGTGAATATCTAGACCTTGATGACAATGTCATTGATATCAGTATCACGCCTAACCGTGGTGACTGTTTCAGTATTCGTGGTATCGCACGTGAAATTGGTGTCATTAACCAGCTTGCTGTGACTGCACCTGAAATCAAGGAAGTCGCTGCAACCATCGTAGATGAAAAGAAAGTTGTAGTATCGACAGAAGGCTGCCCACGTTACTTGGGTCGTGTGATTAAAAACGTCAATACCAAAGCAGCGACCCCGGTATGGATGGAACGTGCACTTGCTCGTTCAGGTATCCGTCAGCACAGCATTTTGGTCGATATCACCAACTATGTCTTAATTGAATTGGGTCAACCATTACACGCATTTGATGGTGGCAAGGTTCAAGGTTCAGTGCATGTACGTCAAGCCACTACTGCTGAAAAACTGGTGTTGCTCAATGAACAAGAAGTTGAGTTATCTGATGATGTAATGGTGATTGCTGATGATGTGAAAGCATTGGCAATTGCCGGCATCATGGGTGGTTTATCTTCTTCTGTTACCGATGAAACCACGGAAATCTTCCTGGAATCTGCTTTCTTTGCGCCTTTACATATTGCGGGTCGTGCACGTAGCTTTGGTTTACATACCGATGCATCTCAGCGCTATGAACGTGGCGTAGATTTTGAATTACCACTTATTGCCATGCACCGCGCATCACAGCTGATTGCTGATCTTGCTGGTGGTGAGTTTGGTCCAATTACTGTTGCAGAAAAAACGGAGCTTTTACCAAAACGTGAAGCGATTGAGCTGAATCAAGCTCAAGTGGATCAGTTATTGGGTTACAAAGTTGAATCTGACTTTATTACCGATGCACTGCAACGCTTAGGTTGTGTGGTGACTGTAAAAGCACAAGGTGAGTGGACTGTAGTTCCTCCATCACATCGCTACGATATGGCGATTTACCAAGACCTGATTGAAGAAGTTGCCCGTATTCATGGTTATGACAACATTCAGATCAGCTTGCCAGTGATTGATGTAAAACTTGCCAAACATCAAGATCAGTTTGAATTGCCACAACTTCGTCAAACCCTGGTGACTTTAGGTTATCAGGAAGCGATCAGTTTCAGCTTTGCCGATGCTAAACTTGAAAAACAGTTGAATCCTGCGGTCAATCCGTTGATGTTGGCCAACCCGATTTCAAGCGAACTGGCGGCAATGCGTTCGACTTTGTTATCCAGCTTGATTCCATGTGTGCAATACAATATTAACCGTCAGCAAAACCGCGTACGTTTCTTTGAACTGGGTTTACGTTTTGATTATCAGGATGCACAAAGCATTCATGATCTAAAACAGATTCCGACTTTGGCTTTAATTGCAGTCGGTGCTAAAACAACTGAATCTTGGCATGGTAAGGCTCTACCGATGGATTTCTTTGACTTAAAAGGTGAAGTTGAGGAAATTCTGGCAGCTGGACGGGTTCAAGTGGAATATGTTCGTTCAGAGCGTAGCTGGTTGCATCCTGGACAATCAGCTGAAATTCTGGTTGATGGTCAGTCTGTTGGTTATCTGGGTCGTTTACATCCCTCTTTGGAAGACGAACTTGATTTGGGCATGACTTGGGTTGCCGAACTTGATCAAAAGGCTGTTTTGCAAACTTATGTATCTAATTTTACAGAATTATCACGTTTTCCATCAGTAAGACGTGATATTGCGCTTTTAATTAGTGATAAGATTAATGTCAGCGAAATTCAGGGACTTATCGAAAAAACAGGTGGGGAGCTGCTAGACTCGACATGGTTATTCGATGTGTATACTGGACAAGGGGTAGAAGAAGGGAAACGCTCACTGGCATTTGCCCTTCTCTGGCAGCATCCAAGCCGTACATTGGAAGATGCTGAAATTAAATCAGGTATGGATAATATCCTTCAAGTGTTGGAAAACACTTACCAAGCGACATTGAGGGCTTCATGACAGCACTAACAAAAGCAGAAATGGCTGATCATTTAAGTGAGCTCACGAGTTTAAACCGTCGTGAAGCTAAACAAATGGTCGAATTGTTCTTTGATGAGATTAGCCAAGCGCTAATCTCGGGCGAACAGGTTAAACTTTCGGGGTTCGGTAACTTTGAGTTGCGTGACAAGCGTGAACGTCCAGGCCGTAACCCGAAAACTGGCGAGGAAATTCCAATTTCAGCACGCCGTGTAGTCACATTCCGCGCAGGGCAGAAATTCCGCCAGCGTGTAGGAAATGAGCAGATCGATTGATCTGCTCTTTTTTTGCTATAAGATTTGTATATAAAAGCGTTATTTGTGGAGTAGAGCCTAAGTATTTGAGAGATTCAGCCCTTTGTAATTTAATTGACAATCGGGATTAGAAATCAATTCTGTACTTAGAATAGGGAGAGGTACAATTGTTTTTATAGAATTGAACTTTATTTTAGTCATAAAAAAAGAGAGCCAATGGCTCTCTTTTTTGTACTGAATAATCGTAAAGATTATTTAGCAGCAGAAGCAGCAGCTTCAGAAGCTGGAGCAGCGTCAACAGCAGAAGCAGCAGCTTCAGTAGCAGCAGAAGCTTCAACAGTAGCAGCAGAAGCAGCAGCAGTAGCTTCAGAAGCGGCTACAGTAGCTTGAGATGCAGCAGCATCAGCAGCAGGAGCTTCTTCAGTTTTTTTAGCACAACCAACGAAAGCTAAAGTAGTAGCAACTGCAGCAGCAATAGCGATTTTTTTGAATAACATGGCATCACTCTCTAAAATATGAGATTAAAAAAAACCTATGTTAGCCTGTTGAGTGCTTTTATTCTTCCTAAAATCTGTTAGGCAGTAACAATGCAGAGGCAGTCTAACTGGTCTGCGAATATGCTATCACTGCGCATTTTGAATTGCTACTAGGGGGCTAGTAAAAAATGCAAAAAAAGATAAAAAATGAGCGTTTTTTTAACAGAAAATAACAATCAATCGGAGAGTTTATATTGGATAAATACTAAATAACTCGCTAAAAATTATGGTTTTTTAAAGTTAATATTTTTAACAGGTATGAAATTTTCCCTTAAGTTTACAAAGAAAAGACTTGATTGTAGCTTTATGTAAATAAAGTCAACCAAATAAAAAGGCTATCGTTAGAGATAGCCTTTTATAGAAAAAAAGAATAATGCTGTGTTTAGTTGGTCGCTTTACGCTTCATTTGATCGAAGAAATCATCATTGGTTTTGGTTTCTTTCATACGATCCAGCAAGAATTCCATGGCAGCCAGTTCATCTTGAGTATGCAACAATTTACGCAAAATCCATACTTTACGTAAGTTGTCTTCAGACATCAGGCGTTCTTCACGGCGAGTACCGGATTTTTTGATATTCATTGCAGGGAATACACGTTTTTCGGCAATGCGGCGATCAAGCGTAATTTCCTGGTTACCGGTTCCTTTGAATTCTTCGTAAATCACTTCATCCATTTTACTACCGGTTTCAATCAGGGCAGTAGAGATGATGGTCAATGAGCCGCCTTCTTCAATGTTACGTGCAGCACCGAAGAAACGTTTTGGGCGCTCTAAGGCATGCGCATCCACACCACCAGTCAACACCTTGCCTGAAGAAGGGATGACAGTGTTATAGGCACGCGCTAAACGAGTAATCGAGTCCAGTAGAATTACCACATCTTTCTTGTGTTCTACCAGACGTTTTGCTTTTTCAATGACCATTTCAGCCACTTGTACGTGACGTGCTGGGGATTCATCAAAAGTTGAAGCAATCACTTCACCACGAACGGTACGTTCCATTTCGGTTACTTCTTCAGGACGTTCGTCAATCAGCAGCACGATCAGGAAACATTCAGGATTGTTACGGACAATCGACTGTGCGATGTTTTGTAACAACATGGTTTTACCCGCTTTTGGTGGCGCAACGATAATAGAACGTTGGCCTTTACCAATCGGGGCCACCAAGTCCACTACACGTGCAGTCAAATCTTCAGTCGTACCGTTACCCAGTTCCATCACCAATTGTTCAGTCGGGAACAATGGGGTCAAGTTTTCAAACAGGATTTTGTTGCGCGAGTTTTCAGGCGTGTCGTAGTTAATTTGATTAACTTTTAAAAGCGCAAAATAGCGTTCGCCTTCTTTGGGTGGGCGAATTGTGCCAGTAATGGTATCACCGGTGCGTAAGTTGAAACGGCGAATTTGCGATGGGCTGACATAAATGTCATCTGGGCCTGCAAGATAAGAGCCCGCTGCTGAGCGGAGGAAACCAAAACCATCAGACAGAATTTCCAGAACACCATCACCAAAAATCTCTTCGCCATTCATTGCATGGCGTTTTAAGATGGCAAAAATGATGTCTTGCTTGCGGTTACGAGCCATTCCTTCCAGGCCCATAAACTCGGCAATTTTGATGAGTTCGCCAATCGGTTTTTTCTTGAGTTCAGTTAAATTCATAGGGGGTCAGATAGAATTAAAATTCTGGGATAGAGATGAGAAAAGGGAGCAACATTCAGCCGCTTACACGCAATAAACGTAACGCAATTGTATTTGCACAATAACAATCCAGAGGTCTGATTCATTGTTTCGAAGAGAAAAGTGTAAAAACAATTTCTGTTGCCGAGCGGCGATCTTATGTGTTGTGTCTTGTAAGAAAATGACGGATTAGAAATCCTTTATTCCTTGAACAAGCAATATAAGAGCTAATCAAGTTTTTGTCAATTTATAGACGAAAAAAATACGCTATCTGGTGATAGCGCATTGGATTCAATTACACTGTTTTTAAATTAGATATTTTCTTCAATAAAAGCAGTTAATTTAGATTTTGGCGCAGCACCGACTTGTTGAGCGACAACTTCACCATTTTTAAACATCAATAGTGCAGGAATGTTGCGGATATTGTAGTTTACGGCAGTCGCTTCACAAGCAGTTACGTCAACTTTAACAACTTTTACTTTGCCTTCGAATTCTGTAGATAATACTTCAAGTACAGGTGCAATAGCTTTACAAGGTGCACACCAGCCTGCCCAGAAATCGACAAGTACAGGAATGTCAGATTGTAAAACGTCAGCTTCGAAGTTCGCATCAGTTGTGTTTACGATATTGCCAGACATGGAATGCTCCAAATAAATTTTAAGTTAGTTCTATAACTATAAGTATTACATAGCCTCGTTTAACTATGTAGAGGGATATGTAAATTTTCAATCATTATATTGAGTTTGTCTAATTGATGCTCACGATATTGATTATCGTGTCCTACAATTGTTTAAGCGATTAAAAAAATTAAAAACTGCTTCAGTTGAACTGATAAATGGCTTTTAAATTGCATGCATGTGAATTACTCTAAGCACAATTCTTATAGGTTTGTTTGAATAATGTCTGATTTTTTGATTGATGAAGAGTTACTTGCTGCCATCGATATGGGGTCGAACAGCTTTCACTTGGCGATTGCACGTGTAGATCATGGCGAAGTAAAAAAAGTGGCTTCAATGTCAGAAAAAGTACAATTGGCCGCGGGTTTAGATGAAAACAAAAATTTGACTGAGGCGGCACAGCAACGAGGTCTAGCCTGTCTGGCACGTTTTGTCGGGCGTTTAAGTTCTGTACAGGCCAACCGGTTGCGTATTGTCGCCACCAATGCTTTACGTCAGGCCAAGAATGGTCATGAATTTATTCAAAAAGCAGCAGAGATTTTACCTAAACCGATCGAAATTATTGCCGGTCGTGAAGAAGCTCGTCTGATTTATTTAGGTGTATCGCATACCATGGCCAATAGTGGCCGCCGCCTGGTGATTGACATTGGTGGTGGATCAACTGAACTGATTATCGGCGAGGCATTCGAGCCGATCCATACTGAATCTGTACAAATGGGATGTGTGGCCTTCACCAAAGCCTATTTTATGGAGGGTGAGATCAATCAGAAAAGTTTCGATAAAGCGGTGACCGCTGCCCGTAAGGAAATTTCAGGCATTGCCAATACCTATAAAGCCGCCGGTTGGGATACTGTGGTGGGTTCAAGCGGAACAATTAAAGCTTGTCGTCAGATTACCGTGAATATGGGCTGGAGCAATGAAAAAGAAGAGCTCACCCGTGAAGGTCTGGAAAAACTCAAAGACAAGCTGCTCAAATACAAGCACGTGACCGAAATGGAATTTGATGGCCTGAAAGAAGACCGCCGAGCAGTTTTGCCAGCAGGGATTGCCATTTTATATGCGGTATTTGATGTGCTGGGGCTGGACAAACTGGTTTATTCAGATGGTGCGTTACGTGAAGGTGTCATGTATGACCTGCTTGGTCGTTTCCAGCATGAAGACGTTCGCGACCGTTCTGTGCATGCTTTAATGGGACGCTATAACGCAGATAGCAAACAGGCTGAGCGTGTAGTCAATACGGCACAGCAATTGTTTAATGGCGTTGCACAATCATTAAATTTAACTAATGATGACAGTGACTTACTGCGTCGTGCTGCATATTTGCATGAGATTGGCCTGGCGATTAGTCACAGTGGTTACCATCGCCATGGGGCTTATTTATTGCAGCATTCGGATATTCCGGGTTTCTCGCAAATTGACCAAAACCATTTGTCACATTTGGTCGCTCATCACCGTCGTAAACTTCGTGGCGATGCACGGGTTGATGTTGCTAAGGTCGGTGGTAGCAAACTTGTGTACTTATGTCTATTGCTGCGTTTAGCAGTTTTACTGAATCATAGTCGTAGTGATGAGATGCTTCCTGCCATTGAATTAAGTATCATCAATGAGCAACAATGGCAGCTCAGCGTTTCTGGCGATGCCAAACAATGGCCTTTGCTTGTAGCAGACTTGCATGATGAACAGATGCAGTTTAAGCATTGGGATATTGAATTGAATATTCAGTCGGAACAATTTATCTATTAACAAGTGATTGGTTAACAAGGTATTGTTAATTTAGGGATAATGGTCGACCTATGAAAAATAAAGCTGCTCAATCTAAAGCATGGACAACGGTTCAAATTGCGCGTCATCCAGAACGTCCGCAATTCCTGGATTATGTTGGTGAAATCTTCACTGAATTCGATGCTTTACATGGAGATCGGGTATTTGGTGATGATGGTGCGATGATCGGTGGCTTGGCACGTTTTAATGGTCAGCCAGTGATGATTGTTGGGCAACATCGTGGTCGCAGCACTCGTGAAAAATTGCAACACAACTTCGGTATGAGTAATCCCGAAGGTTACCGTAAAGCACAGCGTTTACTCGACATGGCTGAACGTTTTAAACTGCCAGTATTCACTTTTATCGATACCATGGGTGCATATCCTGGGGTCGGTGCGGAAGAACGTGGTCAGGCAGAAGCGATTGCCACTAGCCTTGCACAGCTTTCAAGCCTGAAAGTTCCGGTAGTTGCGACCGTTTTAGGTGAAGGCGGTTCAGGTGGCGCACTCGGTATTGGTGTGGCGGATCGCGTGGTGATGTTGTCTCACAGTATCTATTCGGTGATTTCTCCTGAAGGTTGTGCATCCATTTTATGGAAAACAGCAGAGAAAGCGGAACAAGCCAGCGAAGCCTTGGCATTAACTGCAGAGAAATTAAAACAACTTGGTATTGTTGAATATGTGGTGGATGAAGGTGAAGGCGCACATTTGCAGCCTGAAAAAGTGATGCAAGATCTTAAAGATGTGTTACAACAGGCTTTAGAAGAATTGCAATCGATGGATGCGAATGAGAGATGCGAAGCACGTTACCAGCGCTTAATGAAGTTTGGCAGCGACAATTCCGGTCTGGCATCTTAAAACAAATCCAGTGCTTTTCTCCTGAAAGCACTTTCTTGATTGGATGTAGTGGCGGCATGGATTCCATGCTGCTATTGCGTTTAATGTCTGATTTATTTCCTGAAAAAATCCGTGCGATCTATGTCGATCACCAGTTGCAAAAAAATAGTGCAGACTGGGGGGAATTTGTATCTGATCAATGTGCAGCGCTGAATGTACCGTGTATTGTTGAAGCCGTTGAAGTGCAAGATGGCAACCTGGAACATCAGGCACGTAACGCGCGTTATCAAGCTTATTCAAAACATTTAAAAGCCAATGATATCTTGGTCTTGGCGCATCATCAGCAAGATCAGGCCGAAACCTTGATGCTACGCTTGCTTTCGGGTGCCGGCGTACATGGTTTATCCGCCATGAAGCAGGTCGATGTACGAAAGCAATTCACCATTTGGCGACCACTGCTCGATATTTCCCGTGAGCAGATTGGCCAATGGGCCACTCAGCTGAATGTGCAAAATATTGAAGATCCCACCAATTTAGATACCCATTACGATCGGGCTTGGTGCCGTCATGAATTGTGGCCGCTGTTGCAACAACGTTATCCAAAAATGCAACAGGCACTCAGCCGCACCAGTTATCTCATGCAGGATGCGGAAGATATTTTGCTGGACGTATTACAGCAGGATTTAAACCATTGCGGATCGGCAACTGAACTAGATTTAGAAAAGTTATCCCAATTATCAAGTGCACGGCAAAAGCAATTGCTCTCTGCCTGGATGAAAGGGCAGGATACTTATCGCCCGAGTTTTGAAATGGTGCAACGCTTGTTGCTTGAAGTGATTGGCTCCAAATCTGATGCACAGGCGGCATTGCACTGGAATCAATATTATTATGTGCGTTATCAGCAAAAAATTTTCCGCTTAAGTGCCGCAGAATATCTGGCTGAAAAAAATCAATCGAATAGTTCCGAACAAACCATCTGTGTAGCGTTAGGGCAAAAGATAGAAACTCTTTCAGGAGATTATCTTGCTGAAACTGCAAAAATAGGTCTGTCAGCAGCATTGCTGGGCAAAAAACTGGATCTGGTGATGCGCAAAGGTGGAGAAAAAATTCATTTATATGGGCGAGTCGGTGCCTGGCCATTAAAAAAAGCCATTCAGGAAGCACAAATTTTTCCCTGGCAGCGTTATAGAATTCAAATATTAAGCATAGATAATGTTATGCTTGGTGTTTTTACACCAAAAGGGTTTTGGTTAGCCCAATCTGAATATTGTGAAATCGGTGGATGGCAACCAAATTTGATCTCTTAGTTAAAAAATTCTAAGTCGAGTATGAATCCATGAGTGCAGCTTTAAATTGTAATATTAGTTTTATTGGTGGCGGTAATATGGCCCAAGCCTTGATTGGCGGGCTGATTTCGCGTGGCTTGCCGCCAACACGTATTACAGTTTCTGATCCGGTCGAAAAAGTCCGTCTTTTATTAACAGAAAAAGATGTACATGTGACGGATGACAATATTGCTGCCATTCGTGATGCCGATATCGTACTTTTTGCAGTGAAACCGCAAGTACTGGCCAGCGTATTAAAACCGCTTAAAGGTTTGTTTGAAGGCAAACTGGTGATGTCGATTGTGGCTGGGGCTGAAATCGCGACTATTGCCAACCTGCTAGAAACCAATCGAATTGTTCGTGTTATGCCCAATACACCTGCTTTGGTGCAAACAGGAGCACATGGCCTGTATGCAACGGAAGCGGTGAATGCACAGGATCGTGAATTGGCCAGTCAGGTTTTGGCTGCAACCGGTTTAACCATTTGGGTCAATTCAGAAGCACAAATTGATGCTGTAACGGCAGTATCTGGCTCTGGTCCGGCTTATTTCTTCTATATGATGGAAAGCATGATTCGTGCAGGCAAAAACCTGGGTCTGGATGAAAAAGTGGCGACTGCATTGACATTGCAAACAGCATTGGGTGCCGCACAAATGGCGATTACCAGTTCAAATACACCTGCAGAATTGCGCAAAAATGTGACCTCTCCAAATGGTACGACTCAAGCTGCACTGGAAATATTCGATCGTGCGCAAATCTCTCAAAATATTCAGGCCGCTTTGGCTGCCGCGCAAAAGCGCAGTCAAGAACTTGCTCAAGAGCTAAGTGAAAGTAGCAAATAACTCGTTTTTATTTAGGAAAGTTCCAGTATGGGTGCAAATTCTGCGCTGATTTTTGGCATTATTATTAACGTAGCGATTTTGCTCGTATTCTTTCGTTTTCTGATGCAGCTTGCAGCGGTGAATGCTTATAATCCTGTCGTCATGTCTACTGTGAAAGCGACAAAAATCGTCGATCTGTTTGGGCGTATTTTTCCCACCTTGGCAAAAGGTCGTGTCAATTCGGCAGCCTTGGCTTTGGTGGTGCTTTTATATTTACTCAAGATTTTTGGGGTAATGTACCTTTCAGGTGCTATGCCGAACAGTCCGGTACATCTGGTGATTTTGACCTTTGTCACCATGATTCAGGATCTGATCCGCTTCTGTCGTTACCTGATTTTTGCAACGATTATTTTAAGCTGGGTGGTGATGTTTACTCAATCTCGCTCACCGTATATTGAAGTCATTCAAGAGCTGGCAGAACCATTGTTGGCTCCGTTCCGCCGTATTTTGCCGAATATGGGTATGATTGACCTGTCGCCAATTGTTGCCTTCTTGGCATTGTATATTGCCGAAATTATTATGAATGAAGTGGCGATTGTACTTCTGACTGGGCTATAACATTCAGGTAGTAAAAAAGGACTCTCTTTGAGTCCTTTTTTTATTGTGAAATAAAATAATTTTAAATCAGGATATTAGTGGATGAATAGCGAACTTGAACCTCAATTTATGCTTATTGATCATGAAGCTGATGCATATTTGGCAACGATAAAAATCGCAAGAGAATTATTGGATATTTTTAAAGAAAATTTAGAAAAAGTATCTGAAGGTGATTTTGCATGCGTCAAATTTTATATTCCAGTTAGCCTTGATTCCGAAGAGGGTGCGAATATCTGGCTGATGACGCCATTTTTTGAAGATCACTTTTGCTTTGCACGTCCTTTTGAATTGCCAGAAGAATTTACATGGATTCAGATTGGACAGTGGCTGAAATTCAGTGAGTTTGATCTTTTGGATTGGTATATTTTAAAGCAGAATGGGGAAATGATAGGAGGATATTCATTACGCCATCAGCGTTCCAAGCTTTCTGCAGAACAGCAGGTAGAGTTTGATCAGCGTGTAGGAGTAACCCGATTTATTGATTTATAATCTTTTTCTATGATGAAATAAAATATATTGGATTGAATAAAAAGGATTTTTTACGCTATATCGTTTATGTAGTTTAAATGGAAAAGTTCTTCAAGTTGATTAAAGAACTTCTCTCTTTTGGATTGAAAATACATTTTGATGAGGCTCATCATCTATAAAGATGAAAAATGAATCTCCCCTAACCCCTCTTTATAAAAGAGGGGAAATTTCTGGATTAGTGCGCCTCATCCCAGTTATTGCCTTTACCCACTTCGACAATTAGCGGTACTGAAAGCTGGATCACCGATTGCATCACTTCTGCCAGTTTCGGTGCCAGTTCATCGGCAATGTCGGCATCGACTTCAAACACCAATTCATCGTGTACTTGTAACAGCATTTTAGCTTGATCTTTAGGCAACATTTTATCCACTTCAATCATGGCTATTTTAATAATGTCAGCAGCGCTGCCTTGAAGCGGAGCATTGATGGCCGCACGTTCGGCACCTTTACGTACCATCATGTTACGGGCATCAATATCCGGCGTATATAAACGGCGACCTAGAATGGTTTCCACAAAACCTTGTTCCAAAGCCACCTGACGCGTACGTTGCATGTACTCATAAATGCCCGGATAACGATGGAAATATTGCTTGATATAGTTTTGCGATTCTTCACGGGTAAAGCCCAATTGACGAATCAGACCAAATTCGGACATGCCATATAAGAGACCGAAGTTAACGGCTTTGGCCTGACGACGCTGGTCATTGGTGACGTCTTCCAGTGCAATACCCAGAACTTCAGCCGCAGTACGGCGGTGTACATCCTGACCATGCTTAAAAGCATCAACCAAAGCTTCATCCTGGGAAAGATGCGCCATTAAACGCAGTTCAATCTGTGAATAATCGGCAGCTAGCAAAACCCGACCTTCAGGTGCAATAAAGGCTTTACGAATCTGACGGCCAATTTCTTCACGTACCGGAATGTTTTGCAGGTTGGGATCGGTTGAGGACAAACGACCTGTTGCCGTTAAAGCCTGATGGTAGCTGGTATGCACACGCCTGCTGTCATTGTTGGCCTGTTTTTGCAAGCCATCGGTATAGGTGCTTTTCAGTTTGGAAAGACCGCGATACTGCAAAATTAAATCAGTAATCGGGTGGTCGATTTTTTCCAGAATACTTTCACTGGTGCTGTATTGACCGGTTGCTGTTTTTTTGCCGCCTTTCAGACCGAGTTTGTCAAACAGGATTTCACCGACCTGTTTCGGCGAGCTGACATTAAACGGCTGACCGGCCATTTCAACAATCTGGTTTTCCAGGTCTTGAATGGTATTGGAGAAATCGACACTCAACTGATCTAAAAATTTCAGGTCCAGCTCGATGCCGTTTTCTTCCATGATGGTCAGCACACGCGCTACCGGCATTTCAATATTGTGCAAAATATTGTTCAGCTCAGGAATGGCCTGCAATTTTTTCGACAATACCTCGTATAGACGATAGGTGACATGTGCATCTTCCGCCGCATAATGCGCCGCTGTTTCAATGTCGATCTGGTTAAAGGTCTTCTGTTTAACGCCTTTGCCTGCAATTTGTTCAAAGGTGGTGGTCAAATGACTCAAATACACACGAGCAACATCATCCATGCCATGACGGGTCGCCACAGAATTTAAAACATAGGATGCCAGCATAGTATCGAAATACCAGCCTTGCAGTTCGATGCCGTGATTTTGCAGAATATGGGCATCATATTTTAAATGATGACCAATTTTTTCAACCGCAGGATTTTCTAAAATCGGTTTGATTTGCGCCAGGATAGTTTCACGATTCAGCTGTTCCGGTGCACCTTCATAGTCGTGGGTCAGCGGAATGTAATAGGCATCGTTGGCATCAAAAGCCAGTGAAAAGCCAACCATTTCCGCTACGCGATAATCCAGACTGGTGGTTTCGGTGTCAAAGGCAAAGCGTTTTTCAGTGCTTAAACGCTGGAACAGGTTGTCCCAGTCCGCTTGAGTTAAAATGGTATGATAAGTGGCTTTGCCTAGTTGATCATCCACACTGGTCAGTTCTGCCTCATCTTCAGTATTAATGACAGCAGTGGTATTGATCTCAGTTTCAATACTCTTAGCCGCCTGTTTATAAACTGAATTGTTTGGATTATTCGGATGATCAAGGGATTGTAACTGGTTACGGAACTCAAGTTCGGTATATAGGTGACGTAATTCTTCCACATTCGGATCACCGAGTTTCAGGTCTTCATAACAAAGACCCATATCCAGGTCGCAAACGATACTGGCCAGCTGATGATCCAGGGTAATACCTTCGACATTGTCTTTAATACTTTGACCGACTTTGCCTTTAATTTTATCGACATTTTCCAGAATGCCGCCAATGGAGCCGTATTCTGTCAACAGTTTGGCCGCGGTTTTTGCACCGACGCCGGGTACGCCACGGATGCCATCCGACGCATCGCCCATCAAGGTTAAATAGTCGATAATCTGATTCGGCCATACGCCAAATTTTTCAAAGACAGCGTTTACATCCATCGGCTTGTCTTTAAAGCTGTCTTCCAAAGTCACTTTGTCGGTGACCAGCTGCGCCATGTCTTTATCACCAGTCGAGATCAGCACTTGATAGCCTTTGGCTTCGGCACGTTTAGCCAAAGTTCCAATCACATCATCTGCTTCAGCACCGGGAAGGGTGTGTAAAGGAATGCCCAAAGCACGAATCAGGTTGTGGAGATAGGGAATCTGCTGCGACAGTTCATCCGGCATGCTTGGGCGGTCACCTTTATAAATCGGTGAAAGCTGATGACGGAAAGTCGGTTCAGGGGTATCAAAAATCACCGCCATATGGGTCGGTTGAATACGACGCATCAACTTTTGAATCGCAGAAATGGCACCACGAATTGCGTTGGTCTGTAAACCAGTCGAAGTGGTTAGTGGTGGCAGTGCATGGTATGCACGAAATAAAAAATATGAGCCATCGACCAAAACAAATGGTGGCATTGAAGGATTCCTAATTCAAATATCGGCCTTATTGTACGTGATTTTGCCCATGAACATAGACACATCATCAAACAAGCATGTTACCGAATATCTGATGAATGCTTAAAAATCAAAGTCCGAGCTGTTGTATGATCAGGTCAAAAGGATTGAGATAAAGAAAAGATGCACAAAGGGCAGAGCGAAATCCGGATGATTTGGCTGATGGGATTGATTATTGTCGGGGTGGGGTCTTGGTTTTTAGAGGTACGCATATTCACCTATTTATGTAGCTTAGCCTTTGTCATGAGCGTGATGCAATATGTCGATGCCATTCAGACACCGGCAGTAAAAATTGCTGCAGAAACAAATTCTTCGATTCAAGAAAGCTCTAAAGTTCCTTTATATATTTGTTCAATTATTGCCCTTGTCGGTGGGGTAATGGAATGGCATTTTGTCGTGGGACTGGGCATCACGGCGTGGATTTTTTTCTTTCTGAGATGGTTGCGCCGTTTAGAAGGTTTGTTAAACCAAGTACAAACGCGATTACATCAGACGCCAATAAACCTATCTTCTACTGTTGAAAATCCACCCCCTCAACTTCCTGAATCTCAAACTGCCTCACCTTCTTTAGAGCTGATTGATCAGTTAAAGCAGTGGATTTTTCAAGGTAATCCAGTTTTAAAAGTGGCCATCTTGGTGCTGGTCATTGGCATCATCTTGTTGCTACGTTTTGCCACCGAACATTGGCAACTCAGTTTGGCGATGAAACTGGCGATTGTTGCCAGTGTTAGTGCCGCAGTGACCGGACTCGGTTACTGGTTGCAGGCTAAAAACCGCAGTTTTGCACTGGCCTTAGAAGGCTTGGGCTTAGCAGCTTTATTTTTGACCTTATTCTTTGCCTATTACAATGCGGTGATTCCGACACTCGCCATCGCTGGATTATGTTTTGCCCTGATCATGGGTGTGACCCTGATTCTCAGCCTAAAACAGCAATCCATTGAACTGGCCCTGATGGCGATGATCATTGCCTATATTGCCCCTTTTACCTTGCCAGTCCGCAATGCGACAGCGATTGAACTGACTGCTTATTATGTGGTGATCAATCTCGCCGTTGCTATCTTAAGTACCTTACGTCCCTGGAAAATGCTGAATCAAATCGCATTTTTAATGACAGTCATAGTTGGCGGTGGTTATGCTTTTTATCGTGGAGAGGAATCTGAACTAAATGCTTTAACCTTATTGGTGGCGGTGCATACGGCAATTTTTGTCTGGCTGAGTTTTCGTTTTAGTCAGCTGCTGGCCAAAGAAGATCTGGCTCAGTTCAAGCTGAAACCTGCTTTGGATATTGCCCTGATTTTTGGTGCGCCTCTGGTCGGTTATATTTTTATTTATTTAATGCATTTTGAAGAAACGCGCTGGCAAGCTGGAGCGAGTCTGGCCTTTGCTGCCGTGTATGCAGGCTTGTATCAACTGTCAAAATGCCATCAGGCAGTGCAGCTGATTTCACAAAGTTATTTCAGTTTAATGCTGATTTTCCTGGTCCTGATCCCACCCATTCTTTTAACCGAGCAATGGAGTGTGATCGGCTGGGCTGTGGAAGGACTGATCATTTTTATTTATGCCTTGTATCGCCAGTCAGAGATCAGTCGCTATCTTGCCATGGGGCTGATGATTGTTGCCGGCTTGTCTAGTTTGTATTACTTGGTAGAGCTGAATGAATTTCCACGTGAAATGTATTGGGGCTTATGCTTGAGCTATTTTGCCGTGGTTGTGGTAGCAAATAGCCGGGAGTCCTTTAGGCAGCAACTGAGCAGTTCCACGATAGCCTTTCACTGTTTGCAAATGCTGTCTGCAACTACGATGTTGATTGTATTGTTGCTGGATGAAATTGACGGCCCTCAACAGCAGGTGATGAGTCTGTTGATTGTCAGTGGCTTCTATCTGCTGATGAATGAGTTGATGCTGCGTTGCAAAGCCACGTGGTCGTGGTTATTTCCTAAATGGCTGGGGCTGATTCCGGTGTTTGTTTTTGCCCTGATTATTGTGATTGATCAAAGTCAGCAGGGCATCATTATTTGGCCGACCATGTTTGACCGTCTGGGTTTTGCACTTTCCGGATTGATGTTGACTGCATTGTGGCTGCGCCCGATGTTGGGTGTGCGAACTGAAAAAGAGTGGGTCAGTTTTGGCACCCTGACCAGTCTGGCCATGACCAGCTTAACCCTGCTTCCGGGCATGCCTTATATCAGTGTGGTGGTTCTGCCTTTACTGTTCTGTGCCTGGTGTTATTGGCAGCTAGATAATCCAGACTGGAAAATGTTCTGGCAAGCCCGCAGCAGTTTGGTGCTGATGGCAACCTGGATTGTCTGTTCGCAATTGTTTACCCAGCAAGCTTTTCAGGGCTATATTCTACCGATCATCAATCCTTTTGATCTGGTCAGTATTGCCATGCTGGCAGGTTTTATCTGGATGTTGTCCTTGCAGCTGAAATTGGGACTGGATAAAGGCATGGTTGCCGTGCTGATGGTGCTGAGTTTGCTCTGGCTCAGCAGTTATATCGTGCTAAGAGCATTGCATATTTATTTAGGTACGCCATTTAATCAACTGGCTTTGTGGGGCAATGCGACCGTTCAACTGAGTCTGACTTTCCTGTGGGTAAGTTTGGCTTTTATGACCATGAGCTTCGCCAGCCGAAAACAGTTGCGTTCAGTCTGGATTTTAGGCGGCAGTATTCTGGTAATTGTGACCTTGAAACTGGTGCTGTTTGACTTATCCCACATCGGCACTTTAACCCGGGTGATTTCATTTCTGGGGGCTGGTTTTGTGATGTTGCTGATTGCCTATATTGCACCGATTCCAGAGGGTTCTTTGGTTAAAAAATTCCCCTAAATTTCTTTTAGGTAAAGGATCTTTTCTCAAATCAAATAGCAGTTATATCCCGTGATTCTTTGCTTATACGAATGTTTAAAATTATCTTATTTAAGTTAGAAGTTTTCACTGCCACAATTTTTAAATAAAGTTGAAATGCATTTGTGTAGGCGAAGTCTTACTTTTGAAAGGCCAAAAGTAAGCAAAAGCCTTTGTTACCCATACACAACGTCCTTGTTGTGATGGGTAACGTGTGGCATCCATGCCACACTCATAAATTAAATACCTGCGAAAATCTATTTTTTTATTTTGGTATGACAAACAACTTGTAGTCATTGAAAAATGATTTATGAATGAAGTCTACAATTTAATCCTCCCCATCCCTCCTTTTTAAAAGGAGGGATGGGGAGGATTAAATGATTAAGAGAATTATTTTAACCCCGCCTCACGTTTCACTTCTTTGGCATTCGCATACTGATCAATATCTTCCTCATTTAAAGGCTGAACAGCTGTAGGGCGATCAACAAAGCCCATTTTCGGTACTGGAATTTCAATCTGATTGGCGACAAAACCGTTGCGGATACGTTCCTGCATTTCGTCACGCACTTTTAAAAAGTTTTCACGGTTACACCAGACGGCAAATAACAGTTCAATCGATGATTCACGGAAGGCAGTTACAGTCACTGCAGGTTTTGGATCGGCTAACACGAGCGGGTATTTATTGGCTACATCCAATAATACTTCCCGAACCTTAATGATGTCCTCATGGAAGTTAATCGCTAAAGTGATGGGAATCCGCCGAATTGGGAATTTGGACAGGTTGTAGACCGGTGCACGAATCAGCTGTTCATTCGGCACACGGACATAGACATTGTCCTGAGTCAGCAGTTTCACTGAAAGCAGATCAATTGAAATCACTTCACCTTCAATGGTATGTCCGCGAATCAGAGTCATTTGCACGGTATCGCCAATTTCAAAAGAACCTTCCCCAATCAGGAATAAACCGCTGATCAGGTTGGAAGCAGAGGTTTGCGAAGCAAAACCCAGCGCCACGGTTAAAATACCGGCCGCACCCAAAAATACACTCAGTTTAAAACCGGCTTCTTTCAGGCTGGCCATCACAAAAATCAGGAAGATGAAATAAAAAATACCACGGCGCCAAACCAGACTTTGATGAGCATTAAAGCGTGAGCCAACAGTGCGGATAAAGGTGTTGGAGACAAAACGTGCAATTAAAAAACCAATAAGACACAGTACCACTGCAACGATAATTTCAGTCAGGCGTTCTGTATTGATATTGGTAAAAATACTTTTGAGGCTGCTGGTAATTTCTTTCGGGATATTCGAATCTGCCATATTGCCGTCCTAGAAAAATGAATCAAACATGTTGAACAAAGCACTTGCCTGTTCACGTGGTGGATGTACATACATCACTTCACCTGCATGAGGAGGGGTACGGTTTTCAATTCGAATTCGTGGCGGTTTATCCAACCCTTCATGCAAGACTTTAATCTGTGAAGTCCATAAGCGACCGGTACTTTCACTATAGAATAGGGGAAGTGCAGAAACCGGCACATTCATCCGGTCAAAACGTAACTGCTGATGGCTGGTATTATGAAATTCAATTGGAGTCACCGCGCGAAAGGCACGTGGCTTGAGCTGATGCAGTTCAGTACGGCCATCAACCGCGGTGGCATAACAAATTTCACCGATACGATGATTGGGTCCGAACCAGGTATCTTTGGGCAGAATCACCGGAATATCAAACAGCGGGTCTTTTTGGCTTTCGACAAAGCCTGCAATCCATAAAGGGGTGCTGATATACAGCGTACCGCGCTGTCCTGCCGGAATATAAATCGGATCGACCGGTTTAATCACCACAGAACGATCGGCCAGACGCGGCATCAGCTGTAATTTATTGTGAGTGGACTTGAACATATAACGTTCAACTTTCAGCGGTTGCGGAAAAGCAAAATTCGGATCTTCAATCGCATGCCACTTCTGTTCATAGTCGTACTGCACCTGTGGACGATGATATTCCATGCGCCATTCTTGCAGACCACGAGTCAGACGAAATAACAGTGAACCAAACTGCCAGGCCTTAGGCTGATTCAATTCAAAGCTTTGTTCGCCCCACCATTTGATTAAATTGGGCTGCTCTGCATCTATCAGTTTATCGTTTTTAGACAACGGCATATTTCCTTTATAGCTTAATCATTAAAAACAGACTTCACGCTGTCTTATGCTTAGAGTACACTCAAATCAATTTATTCATCATTATAAACTTTGATGCAAGTACTTAAACAATTACAAATACCATATAGTTTTGCCAAGCGTCATGGCGTATTGCTGCGCTACGAGGGCAATCAGGCTTTTATTGTACGCCGTGAAAATACGCCCTTGCTGGCGATACAGGAAGCACGTCGCTATTTGGGGCATCCGGCACAGCACCAGTTGTGTTCTGAGCAGGAATTTCATCAGTTACTCAGTTCCAGTTTTGCTGGTGATACCGGTGAGTCGCAACAGGTAGCGGCTGGTCTGGAGGATCATCCCGATTTACTCAGTCTGGCAGATTCGGTACCCGAAGCTGAAGATTTAATGGATCAGGAAGATGATGCACCGATTGTCCGGCTGATTAATGCCTTGCTGTCGGAAGCCATCCGCGTGGGGGCTTCTGATATTCATATTGAATCCTTTGAGAAAAAACTGTCAGTACGCTTGCGTGTCGATGGGCAGCTGCGTGAAATTGTGCAGCCACGCCGTGAACTGGCACCGTTGTTGGTATCACGAATCAAGGTTATGGCCAAACTGGATATTGCTGAAAAGCGTATTCCACAAGATGGCCGTATTTCTTTAAGACTGGCTGGACGTGAAGTGGATGTGCGGGTTTCGACGCTGCCTTCATCACATGGGGAACGTGTGGTCATGCGTTTACTCGACAAGCAGGCCGGACGTCTGAATATGACCCATCTGGGTTTAATGCAACCGGATTATGAGCGCCTAACCCATCTGGTACATCGTCCGCACGGTATTATCTTGGTGACCGGACCAACCGGTTCGGGTAAAACCACGACTTTATATGCAGCTTTGTCTGACCTGAATGATGGCTCAAAAAATATTCTGACGGCTGAAGATCCAATTGAATATCAACTGGAAGGTATCGGACAAACCCAGGTCAACAGTAAAGTAGACATGACCTTTGCCCGTGCTTTAAAAGCCATGCTGCGACAAGACCCGGATGTGGTGATGGTCGGGGAGATTCGTGATCTGGAAACCGCCGAAATTGCCGTTCAGGCATCCTTAACCGGTCACTTGGTTTTATCGACACTACATACCAATACCGCAATTGGTGCAGTCACCCGTTTAAAAGATATGGGCATCGAACCGTTCTTGCTGGCCAGCTCCCTAATTGGAGTGATTGCCCAGCGTTTGGTTCGAACCTTATGTCCACGCTGTGCCACATGGCATGATGCAGATGCGTTTGAAACCGAAATTTTCAGGCATTTGGATGTTGGAGCTGAACTGAAGTTACCGAAACCGAAAGGTTGTGATCACTGTTCACATAGCGGTTTTATGGGGCGTACAGCGATTTATGAAATTGTCCCTGTGGATGAGCCGATGCGCCGTTTGATTCATGGCAATGCTGCGGAATATGAGCTGGAAAGTTATGCGCGTAAACAGTCCGGTTCAATCCGCGATGATGGCTTGCGTAAAGTGCTGGCAGGAAAAACCACTTTAGAAGAAGTACTTCGTGTGACCAATGAAGCTGCCGAATAAGTGGGATCATGACTGATCATCTGTAATAGTAAAAACTATCTGTAAAGCTTTGCGGCACGGAGCTTAAAATTAAAAAGGTTGATCGTATTTGTTGATCAACCTTTTTTATGGGTATTAAAAAATCTAAGTTTAGAATTGCAGCAAACGACGGTGCTGCATCAAAGGCATTGACTCACGGATTTTGGTTTGTTCGGCTAAATCAAACGGTACGGTAATTAGTTGAGTGCCTTCATTCTCTACTATTGCCAACAACTGCCCGCGTGAGTTAGCAGCGCCTGCATGCCCCCAAGTTTGGCGTTTTTCACCATGCCAGCCTTGTTGAGCTGCACCTAAAACCTGGCATTGGCTGTCTATCGCACGGGCTTGTAGCAGTAATTGCCAGTGCATTTGGCCGGTAGTGTAGGTAAAGGCTGATGGTGCGGTAAGTATGTTTGCACCTTGACTGCGTAAGGTTAAAGCCAGTTCTGGAAAACGCAAGTCATAACACACCATTAAGCCAATATTACCAAACGGGGTTTTGGCAATCACTACATCAGTACCCGGTTCAAAGAATCGAGATTCCTGATAGCCACCCACAACATCACCCACTTGTACATCAAACAGGTGAATCTTGTCATAACGTGCTTCAGTCCCTTCAGGACTAATACATAAACTGACGGTACGTACACGGCCATCACTAATGATGGAACCATCTGGGCGGAATGGGCAGGGAAGTGTTCCTGCTACAATCCAGATTTGATATTGATGTGCCAGTTTTTCCAGACGTTGCTGAAGGCTTTCAAACTGTGCTGCGGTATCGCGTTGTTTTACACCTGCAAAACAGACGAAGTTTTCCGGGAAAACAATCAGCTCTGCACCATCGGCTTTACTTTGTTGTACCAATGACTCGATCACGATGAAATTGGCTTCAATATCATCCTGGGAATTCATTTGTACAACAGAGAGTAAAGTCATGGTGTAAGCTCTAAATCATCATTTTTATACGTTTTGCTGCGACACTTGTTCTAAGGTGTCTTGTTCTTTTTGTAATTGTTTCACCAAAGGCTCAAACATGTTTTGGTTACTTTCATTTAACTTCATCAATGTTTTATGCGCATCTAGAACAGTAGTTAACATTGCGTTATGGGTAATGTGCTCTTCGATTAGCTCGCGAGTACATACTTTCGGATCACCACAGTAATTTAAAATCACGAAGACCTGTCCCAAGCCCATGCTATTGGCCAAGGTAGTAATATCTGGATTGGTGGATAACATGACTGCCTGAATTTGATGGACCTGTTTCAGCTTTAAACCCAGCTTGGCCAATACACCTAAAACAGTGCTGTCAATAAATGTAGTTTGGGTTAAATCTACGATTGCCCCAACGACATTTGATTGCTGTTCAATTTTACTAAGAAGTTTGTCTAGACTAATACAAGATTGAGCACGCACTTCGCCAATAAGCTTAAAAATATGCGTTCCATTCAAGCTTGCATATTCAACATGACCTGTTGACATATAAATGCCATTTGCAGAGAAGGATATTAAAATTATCACATAGGGCCACTATAGACTCAAGTAGCCTAGAGTCGTATATCGCTTAGTTGAAAGTTAACATATTGATTATACGATTAATTCATTCGGCGTAAACTTAAGATGGCGATGTCGTCTGCCACATGTTCAGGGGCCTGAAAGGATTGATTCTGCAAATGAAAGACTAATTTTTCAAATTGTTCATTCAGTCCGCCATCAAACGGTTCCAGTGCACCATCTGAACAAATAATAAACCGGGCATGTCGATTTAGCACACATTCAAATTCTTCCACTTCCAGGTCTTCAGTCAGTCCCAAAGGGAAACTGCTGGTGTTTAAAATTTTAGGCGGCTGATTGGGTTCAAAGATAATGGCAGGAGGATAATGTCCGGCACTGGACCAGCGTAATTGATGGGTTTCTAAATTAAGAACGCCTGCAATCATGGTAATGTGCTTTTCGATATTTTCCTGAACCAGCATGCCATTGAGCTTTTTAATCAATTCACGTGGTGTTTTGGATCGGCCATGAAAAGCCGCCATCCAGGATGTCAGTAGACTGCTGGTGACACCATGTCCGGAAACATCGGCCAGATAAAACATGATTTCTTTATCGCTGATTTTCCAGTAATCGTACCAGTCACCAGACAAATAGGCAGAAGGTTGAAACAGGGTTTCAACCTTATAGTTGATTAATTCTAGAGGGTTGGGCAGTAAACGTTTTTGTAATTCTGCTGCTGAAGGCAGGTCACGACTATCCTGATTACGCTTGTATTGGGCATCAATTTTTAATAAGGAAGCTTCCGGATCACGTGGCAGCTTGTTCCAGATCCAGCCGGCTAAAGCACCCAATTCCCATGCCTGAGCCAATGCCATCCCTTCATTTTCAAAAGCCAGGACGATGGTCGGGAGTGACCATTGGTGAGTCAGATAGTCTTGTACATCAGCAATCGCTAAAATGGTCGGATCATATAAATTAATATCATCTATGTGAATCATTTGCACACCGGGAAGTGCACTGAGTACCTGATCTAAATAAGGAATATTGCGAGTCGGTTGAATGAAATACATAAAGAAATTGTATGACCCTTAAATTGATATCATCTAGAGTTGTACTATAACAATCTAATGATCAGCAAAGGAAGATGCTGTGCTGATCATATTGCTATTAAATAGATACGACTTATTTGGTTGTAGTGTCTACGTCATCTTCTTGGATTTCATTATTGGATGAATCAGGATTACTTTGTTGATCTTGATCTTCAGTGCTGTCCTGATCGTCTTCAATGAACATGGTTTCAGGTTCTAGACCTTTCTTTTCAGCAATGGAGAAACTTTTCCGCTGTAAATAAATATCACGGATTGCCGCATATTTGTCACCTTGTAAAACATCTTCAATGTCTAAAAGCTGGGAGCGCGCATCAATACCGCGTAGTACTTGCTCACCCCAGTACAGCTCATCATAATCTTCTAAAATATACTTTTGGGGACGGGCTTGACCATCGACAACCAGGCCCAAAGTATCACGGAAAGTGCTAGGGCCAAACACAGGCAGGACTAGATAAGCACCAGAAGGCATACCGTAATAACCTAGCGTAGTGCCAAAATTTTCTTCTTCTGTATATAAACCGATACGACGAGCAGGGTCGGCAAAGCCTAGGGTGGTTATAGTATTAATGGTAAAGCGACCTAAAGATTCCGCGGCACGAAGTGGACGGCCTTGAATCAACTGGTTTACTGCATTCCATGGTTCCCCTAAATTTTTACGAAACTGGCGATAAGAGCCACGTACTTCATTAGGAACTTTTTCCTTATATTGAATCGCGAGAGGGCGGGCAACCTTACGATCTAATACCTCATTAAAAGCAAATATCTGTCTATTTAAGGGCTGTAATGGATCTTTCTGGTTTTCAGGTTGAGTTGCACTTGCATCCACTTTCAAATCTTTGGCTTTAATGTTTTTTAATTCTTTCAATACTTCAAGTCTGGAGTTGGTATGTTGAGCAGATTGAGTTTGTGCTGTAGCAGATTCTAGCTCTGAAGTATTCTGTGCTTCAGAAGGAGCAACTAAATCCTGCGCAAATACAGGAGAAATTAACCCTAAAGATAAAAAGCTAGCCCAAATATAGTGAAAGTGACGCATAAAAAATCCTAGAGCTCTATTAAGCTGGTACTTAAAGCAAAATACGTAATTGAATATATTAACAGGTCTTTGAACAGGCGTATTAAAACAAATTTGATCAAAATATGTAGGAAAAAATACTAAAATGGCTAAAAAATGTCCTTATGACGTGAAAAGTTAAAAAAAGGAGTTGCATTGGGTTTGGGATGGTGTAGAATGCACATCCATCGGCGGTGATGAAGATTAAAACTTCTGATAAAACAGCAACTTAGCACGAAGTGTTAAGATTGGGTTTTAGAAAGAAAGTTTAAAACAATTTGAATTACTGATTGACACTGAGAATATCTAGTGTAATATAGCCGACCTAGCTTGCTGGTGACGAACCAGTAAGAAGATCATTAAGAGATTATGAAGAACAACTTGTGTGGATTTTTACTGGTTGATTGATCGAAATTATTTTCATTGATTGAATGGTAGAAATTACTCGAAGTTTATTTGAGAAATATTTGTCAGAAAATTGATGAGCCAGATTTGGTGTTTTGAATAAAGCACTATTGATTTTAAACTGAAGAGTTTGATCATGGCTCAGATTGAACG
>NZ_VPCP01000081.1:0-13569 GCF_013418145.1 Acinetobacter sp. YH12201
AATGGCTATTCTACGTTTGATTGGTTTTGGAAAAAAAGAAGAATTTAAGAAAGTGCTAGCAATTTTAAGAAAGAAAAAGCCTGATAGGACAAGGATCCTATGAAATTTGTCGTGTACAGAGAAAATTGGATAACCCATATCATTCAATTTATAAAATTCATTTAACAGCTTCAAATTTTGCTGTGCATTTTTAGCAAAACCAAAGCCCGGATCAATCACAATATTTTCAGGTTTTACCCCAGCCTGTATTGCATCATCTACTCTCTGCTGTAGCTCTTTAATCACATCAGTGGTTACATCATCATACTGGTCTAAATTATTCATGGTGGTAGGTTCGCCACGCATATGCATAATAATTACAGGAATATTCAGCTCAGCAGCAGTTAGCAAGGCATGAGGACGGGTTAATGCACGCACATCATTCCAGACATGCGCCCCTGCTTGAACAGCAGCTTTTATCACTTCGGGTTGTGAGGTATCAATTGAAATAATGACATCATGCTTAGCCAATTCTTCAACTACAGGCACTACACGGCGTATTTCATCATCCACCTCCACCACAGAAGCACCGGGACGAGTTGATTCCCCCCCAACATCAATTATGCTTGCACCATCCTCTATCATCTGCAAGGCATACGCTATGGCTTGGTCTTTGGTATTATGCTTTCCACCATCACTGAAAGAGTCTGGAGTGACATTCAGAATCCCCATCACGTGGGGCTGAGACAAGTCCAACTTCATTTGACCACATTGCAGCATTCGATTAGGTAATGGCATCAATTGCATTATATTTCTCCTTCAAGCAATCCGGCTATTCTAACAACTCTACAATTTTACAGTCTGAAATCTTTTCAGACACAACTGCCTTATCCATAAAAAAAGAGCCTCATTTGAGACTCTTTTTTCTAACCATCCAACTTAGCTCGCTGGTAATGGTGGAGGAGTTGCAGGACCATCTGTTGGTGTTACATCAATCACCGGATTTTCAGCAACATATACTTTAGGTGGTTGTGGTTCACGACCTTCCATGATGTCACGGATTTGGTCACGATCAATGGTTTCCCATTCCATCAAAGCTTTCACCATGGCATGCGCGATCTCTTTGTGGTTTTCCAGAACCTCACGAGCAACTTTATACTGTTCATCCAGAATGCGGCGAACTTCGGCATCTACCTGCTGTTGCGTTGCTTCAGAAATGGTACGACTACCGACATTTCCAAAGAAGCCGTTTTGGTTTTCATCTTCATAAACCATCACGCCCATCTTGTCAGACATACCGTATTTAGTGACCATTGCACGTGCCATTTTGGTTGCACGTTCAAAGTCATTTGAAGCACCGGTCGACATTTGGTTAATGAAGACTTCTTCAGCAATACGGCCACCAAACAAAATCGAAATTTCATTCAGCATTTTGTCTTTGTAATGACTAATTGCATCTTGTTCCGGCAACTGCCAGGTCACACCCAAAGCCCAACCACGCGGCATAATGGTCACTTTATGTACAGGGTCAGTACCCGGCAAAATTTCAGCCACAATCGCATGACCGGCTTCATGGTAAGCAGTAGCACGACGTTCTTCTTCACGAATCACCATCGATTTACGTTCAGGACCCATATAGATCTTGTCTTTAGCATCTTCAAAGTCATGCATGTCGACTGTGTTCTTGTTACGACGGGCAGCAAATAACGCTGCTTCGTTTACAAGGTTCGCCAATTGTGCACCAGAGAAACCTGGAGTACCACGTGCCAGCACTCTGACATCCACACCCGTGTGTGAAGGCAATTTTTTCAAGTGTACATTCAGAATCTGTTCACGGCCTTTAATGTCTGGAAGGCCTACCATCACCTGACGGTCAAAACGACCAGGACGAAGGAGTGCTTTATCAAGAACATCGGCACGGTTGGTTGCAGCAATGACGATAATGCCTTCATTACCTTCAAAACCATCCATTTCTACCAGCATCTGGTTGAGTGTCTGTTCACGTTCATCGTGACCACCGCCAGTACCTGAACCACGGTGACGACCGACTGCATCAATCTCATCAATAAAGATAATGCATGGGGCATGGCGTTTTGCCTGTTCAAACATGTCACGTACACGTGATGCACCAACACCCACGAACATTTCGACAAAGTCAGAACCTGAAATACTGAAGAACGGAACTTTTGCTTCACCTGCAATCGCTTTGGCAAGCAAGGTTTTACCGGTACCCGGAGGACCAACCATCAATACGCCTTTAGGAATACTTGCGCCCAGACGTTTAAATTTAGATGGATCTTTCAAGAAATCTACAATTTCAACAACTTCTTGTTTAGCTTCATCACAGCCAGCAACATCGCTAAAGGTGACTTTAATTTGGTCTTCAGACAGCATTTTGGCTTTCGATTTACCAAAGCTCATCGGACCGCTTTTGCCACCTGCACCACCACCCATGTTGCGCATAAAGAACATGAATAACAAAATGATTAAAAGTACAGGGAAGCTAGCGATAAGAAGTTGCATCAACAAACCTTGACGTTGCGGTGCAGTCCCTTCTACAACAACATTATGTTTAATGAGATTTGGCATCAGTTCCGGGTCTTGAACCGCGGGACGAATGCTTTCAAACTCTGAACCGTTTGTTTTTTCACCACGAATTCTTTCGCCATCAATGGTGACTTGCTTAATTTGACCAGCATTCACCGCTGAAACAAACTCTGAATAATTCATTGCAGTCGGTTGATTGCGGTCACTGATGTTACTGAAAATCAGAATCAGCACACCCAGTATAACCAGCCACAATACGGCATTCTTGAAGAGATCGCTCAAAGCTTTATTCCCATATCAATCTAATTTGATCATGCCCAAAAATGGGTGACCCTAATTTAAGCTGAAGATCAGCTTTGCAATATTTTAAAAATGTACAAAATGCACAATTTTTAACGTCTTGGCAAGTAAACTTTATGTAGAGGCCTTCTTACGACCTTGCCCGATTAAAAATACTTCTTTAGAACGGGCACGTGAAGCGGCAGGTTTTGCCGTCTTCAATACATCAAAGCTATCTACAACTTGTTTACGGAATTCGTCAAATCCGGTGCCCTGGAAAACCTTGACGATAAATTGGCCTTTCGGTCCTAAAACCTTGTTGGCAAAATCTAAAGCCAGTTCACACAAGTAAATTTGACGCGGTTGATCTACAGCCTTATTACCTGATGTATTGGGGGCCATATCCGAAATTACAACGTCTACAGTCCTTCCGTTTAAAATATTTAACAATTTTTCAAAAACTTCTTCCTCACGGAAGTCACCTTGCAGGAAGGTCACATCCGGCAAGGCATCCATAGGTAAAATGTCGGAGGCAATCAACAAGCCTTTGTCACCGACTAATTTACCGGCAATTTGTGACCAACTGCCGGGTGCCGCACCCAGGTCAACCACAGTCATGCCTGGTTTAATAATTTTGTATTTTTCTTGAATTTCAAGAAGCTTATAAGCAGCACGCGCACGATAACCTTCCTTTTGTGCTCTCTTTACAAAAGGATCATCCAAATGCTCGCGCATCCACTCTCGACTACTTTTTGACAACTTCTGGTTGGTAATGCGTGTCGCCATAACTCTCTAAATAATAAAAAACTTCTAATAGGTGATTGTACGTGAAAAACATAGGCCTTGCAGTATACATCTGTATCTAAATCCAATCTTTGAAAGGTTTTTTTCAATAATTGAAATCGATTATTTCAACAGAATATAAAGCGTTTAAACTTGGCATTTGTTATACTGAGCCGTTTTTAAAATTAGGTTATCTTTATGGCGGCTTTATCTATTCAGGAACGTAAACGTTTACGTCAAATCGGACATGCATTAAACCCGGTGGTTATGCTAGGCGATAAAGGTTTGACTGAAGCTGTAGTCGAAGAATTAAACCGCGCTTTAAACGATCACGAATTGATTAAAGTGAAAATCGTAGCGGAAGATCGTGAAGAACGCGCATCTTTAATCGAAGATCTTTCAGCTCAAACTGGTGCTGAAGTTGTTCAAAAAATTGGTAAAATTGCGCTGATTTATAAAAAAGCAGCAAAACAGAATGCCAAATTATCCAACTTGGTTCGTCACGCTCATTTGTCTAACTAAGCAGATTTTATGGCAAGTTACGAACTTAGCGCCTTTGATCGTCGCTTTCAATCGATCTCCCTGGTTGCTGCGATTGAACAACAAAGCCCATATAGCTTAAATGTGGGCTACTGGTTACGCGACCCCAACCAGCTCATACAATGGCCTGAACTGGTTCAAGACTACCCTCGTCAAGATTTCCTATGGGAACACACCTGTTTTGAAATTTTTATTGGTGTACAGGGTGAGGATTTCTATCGTGAAATCAATCTGTCGCCCTCCCAGGCGTGGCAGGCCTATCAGTTTGAGGAATATCGCTATCCGGAAGATATGCCGCCTCAAGCCGCCGATGACATCGAACTGAACCAGCTTAAACGCACACATTATGGTTTAAATGTGAGCCTTGATTTAACCGAGTTTATGTTAAAGCACAAATTGCAATGGTCGGATTTGTTTCTGGGCTTAAGCGCTGTACTCAAAACCTCGCAAGGCGAACAATATTATGCCATGCAACACAGCAGTCCAAATGCGGACTTTCACAACAAGCGTGATTGGCTACATCAGTTCTAGAGCATAGCAGCAATATTCAAACAGTAAAAAAGTGAGGCAAAATACCTCACTTTTTTATGTCTTCAATGTGTACCTGAAGAAAACTAGCATAGGGTCCTTCCTCGCCAGTATAAGTAGACATGTCTACTTATATGTCAGCTTTTTAAAGTAGGTTCCTCATCCGACTTCACTGACACCTTTTTCCACACATCTAAAGTATGTTCTTTAGAACGTTTTAAAGTTTCAGCCAGATGATCTTTATGTTTCACTGAAATTTGGCCGACATCGTCTTTTAACTCTTTGCCAAGTTTCGATAAGTCTTCAATCACCGCATTAAATTCAGCTTTTACGAACTCTTTCAATTCTGCCAAATCTTTCTGTGAAAAATTGAGTTGCTTTTTAATGGTTTCAATACGCTGAAAAAGGTCTTGTTTTAAACTTTGAATCTGCTCTTGAACATTTGCCTGTACCTCCTTTGCTTCTGCTTTTACATTCTCAGTAGATTCTGTCACCGCTTCTGTCACTTTTTGCTGTGCTTCTTTAGATGCCTGTTCCAACTTGTCCGCACCTTCTGCAACCACTTCCTTTAAGGTAGTTTTTGCTTTTGTTGGCTTGTGTTCTAAGGTCATGATCTTTTTTCCTATAGTTATTACATGAGAGCTCTAGCGTATTCCGTTTTGATAAAATTTAAGTTTTGATTTGTTAGACAATTCTAATTTGCTTACATTTTACATACATAGATGCAGAAACAGACTTTAAGCCAAAAAGCAAGGGATTTATCTCATACTTTTACTGTAAAGCCGTTGGACTTAAAGGCTATTTCTGCGTATAATGCCGTGTTAAGTTCAAGCGAGCAGACAAGGAGGATAGGTTTTATAATAGCCTTCCTTTTTTTTCGTCTACTCGCTTTTTTACAGCCTAAATTTCAGGAGCTTTGGTTTGAGCACCCCAGCAATTTTAGCCCTTGCCGATGGTACTATTTTTAAAGGTACTTCAATTGGCGCATCGGGTAGTACGACTGGTGAAGTCGTTTTCAACACTGCCATGACTGGCTATCAAGAAATTTTGACTGACCCTAGTTATGCACAACAACTTGTCACCCTGACTTATCCTCATATTGGTAATACAGGTTGTAATGATGAAGACGCTGAGTCAGGTCGAATTCATAAAGTTTGGGCCAACGGATTGATCATTCGTGACCTTCCTTTATTGCATAGCAACTTCCGTGCTGAGCAATCACTTGGTGATTATCTTAAACAACACAACGTTGTGGCTATCGCAGACATTGATACGCGTAAACTAACGCGTATTCTGCGATCTAAAGGTGCACAAAACGGTTGTATCCTTGCTGGCGAAAACGCTACAGAGGAAGAAGCTTTAGCTAAAGCCCGTGCTTTTGGCGGTTTAAATGGTTTAGACCTTGCTAAAGAATGCTGCGACCCTGAAGGTTTTGAATGGACAGAAGGCTCTTGGACTCTAGGCAAAGGGTTCTCTCAACCTGAACTTAAATTCCATATTGTTGCATACGATTACGGTGTCAAAACCAACATCTTACGTATGCTTGCGGATCGCGGTTGTAAATTGACTGTTGTACCTGCTGAAACTCCTGCAGAAAAAGTCCTTGCTTTGAATCCGGATGGCGTGTTCCTGTCAAATGGTCCCGGCGATCCAGCAGCATGTGACTACGCAATTGAAGCTGTAAAAACAATTGTAGAAACGACTGAAATTCCAGTATTTGGTATTTGTTTAGGCCACCAGATTCTTGCACTTGCCTCAGGTGCAAAAACTGTGAAAATGCCTCACGGTCACCACGGTGCCAACCATCCTGTACAAAATCTTGAAGATGGTACAGTGATGATTACTTCTCAAAACCACGGCTTCGCAGTAGATACAGATACGCTACCGGCTAACTTGAAAGCAACGCACAAATCACTGTTCGACCAAACCTTGCAAGGTATGCATCGCACAGACAAACCTGCGTTCAGCTTCCAGGGTCACCCTGAAGCAAGCCCTGGTCCACATGACTGCGCACCATTGTTCGATCATTTCATCGAACTTATCGAAGCATCTAAGAAGTAATTAAGGAAGCATCATGGCTAAACGTACAGACATTAAAAGCATCTTAATTATCGGTGCAGGTCCGATTGTGATCGGTCAGGCATGTGAGTTTGACTATTCAGGCGCGCAAGCGTGTAAAGCACTTCGTGAAGAAGGCTACCGTGTTATTTTGGTCAACTCTAACCCAGCGACCATCATGACTGACCCTGCTATGGCAGATGCAACTTACATCGAGCCAATTACCTGGCAAACTGTAGCTGCAATCATTGAGAAAGAACGCCCAGATGCAGTTCTTCCAACCATGGGCGGTCAAACTGCATTGAACTGTGCCCTTGCCCTAGACGAGCACGGCATTTTAGAAAAATACAATGTTGAATTGATCGGTGCGACCAAAGAAGCGATCGAAAAAGCTGAAGACCGTAAACTCTTCGACCAGGCAATGCGTAAAATTGGTCTTGAATGTCCAAAAGCTGATGTTGCTGAGTCAATGGAACACGCGCTTGAAATTCAAGCACGTTTCGGCTTCCCAGTGATTATCCGTCCATCATTCACCATGGGTGGTTCTGGTGGCGGTATCGCGTATAACCGTGAAGAATTCATTGAAATCTGTGAACGCGGTTTCGATCTTTCTCCAACTAAACAGTTATTGATTGATGAATCACTCATTGGCTGGAAAGAGTACGAGATGGAAGTTGTTCGTGACAAAAACGACAACTGTATCATTGTATGTACAATCGAAAACTTTGATCCAATGGGCGTGCACACAGGTGACTCAATCACTGTTGCTCCTGCTCAAACGCTTACAGACAAAGAATTCCAGTTACTGCGTAACGCTTCTTTAGCTGTACTTCGTGAAATTGGTGTTGAAACTGGTGGTTCGAACGTTCAGTTCGGTATTAACCCGAAAGACGGCCGTATGGTTGTGATCGAGATGAACCCTCGTGTTTCTCGTTCATCTGCATTGGCATCTAAAGCAACTGGTTTCCCGATTGCGAAAATTGCTGCGAAATTGGCTGTGGGTTACACCCTTGATGAGTTGAAAAACGACATCACTGGCGGTACAACACCTGCATCATTCGAACCTGCAATTGACTACGTTGTTACCAAGATTCCTCGTTTCAACTTCGAGAAATTCCCACAAGCGGACGCAACTTTAACCACGCAGATGAAATCTGTAGGTGAAGTTATGGCGATTGGTCGTAACTTCCAAGAGTCTATGCAAAAAGCGCTTCGTGGTCTTGAAGTGGGTGCTTGCGGCTTTGATGAAAAAATCGAAGTGGGTACTGAAGGCGCGAAAGAAAAGATCCTGCAAGAACTTAAAGTTCCAGGTCCTGAGCGTATCTGGTACGTAGGCGATGCATTCCGTCATGGTTTCACCCTGGACGAAGTATTTGCTGCAACAAATATTGACCGCTGGTTCTTGATCCAGATCGAAGACATCATCAAAACTGAAAACCAAATCAAAACTTTAGGTTTTGGTGACTTAAATGCCGACAATATCCGTGCATTTAAACGTAAAGGTTTGTCAGATCTTCGTATCGCTGGCTTGATGGGCATTTCACAAAAACAATTCCGTAAACACCGTTGGAACCTGGGTGTGACTCCAGTTTACAAACGTGTAGATACCTGTGCCGCTGAATTCGAATCTGATACAGCGTACATGTACTCAACTTACGATGAAGAATGTGAAGCGAATCCTTCAACTCGCGACAAGATCATGGTCATCGGTGGCGGTCCTAACCGTATTGGTCAAGGTATCGAGTTCGATTACTGCTGTGTACACGCTGCCCTTGCCATGCGTGAAGACGGTTATGAAACCATCATGGTGAACTGTAACCCTGAAACGGTTTCAACTGACTACGACACTTCTGATCGTTTGTACTTCGAACCGATTACCCTTGAAGATGTACTTGAAATCGTGCGTGTCGAGAAGCCTAAAGGCATTATCGTACAATACGGTGGTCAAACACCTTTGAAATTGGCTCGTGCTTTGGAAGAAGCTGGTGCGCCAATTATCGGTACATCACCTGATGCGATTGACCGTGCAGAAGACCGTGAACGTTTCCAGCAAATGATTCAACGTCTGCAACTTCGTCAGCCGAACAACAGCATCGTAAAATCTGCTGAAGAAGGTATGGCTGAAGCGGCGAAAGTTGGCTACCCACTGGTGGTGCGTCCTTCTTACGTTCTTGGTGGTCGTGCGATGGAAATCGTCTACAATGATGACGAATTGAAACGCTACCTACGTGATGCGGTTCAGGCATCGAACGAAGCGCCTGTTCTTCTTGACCACTTCCTTGATGATGCCATCGAAGTTGACGTGGACTGCGTATCTGACGGTAAAGACGTTGTGATCGGCGGTATCATGCAGCACATTGAACAAGCCGGTATTCACTCAGGTGACTCTGCATGTTCGATTCCTCCTTACTCTTTATCTCAAGAAGTACAGGACGAAATGCGTCGTCAAACGATTGCCATGGCGAAAGAGCTTGGCGTAATCGGTTTGATGAACGTTCAGTTTGCGGTTAAAGGCACTGATGTTTACATTCTGGAAGTGAACCCACGTGCGTCTCGTACTGTACCGTTCGTTTCTAAGTGTATCGGTGAATCTTTAGCGAAAGTTGCTGCACGTTGTATGGCGGGTCAATCTCTAGAATCTCAAGGATTCACTTCAGAGATTATTCCTGAACACTTCTCTGTAAAAGAAGCGGTGTTCCCATTCAACAAATTCCCGGGTGTTGACCCAATCCTTGGCCCTGAGATGAAATCGACAGGCGAAGTGATGGGTGTAGGTAAAACATTCGGCGAAGCATTCTACAAAGCTGTACTAGGCGCGAATGAACGCTTACCTGGCCTTCCAACCGAAGGTGAAGTGAAGCATGCATTCATCTCTGTACGTGATTCTGACAAGCCTCGTGCTGTTGGTATTGCGAAGCAGCTAGCTGGTTTCGGCTTCAAAATCCTTGCGACTGGCGGCACGTATGACGTGATTAAAGCAGCAGGTATTGAATGTGAACGTGTGAATAAAGTAACTGAAGGCCGTCCAAATATTGTTGACCGCTTGAAAAATGGCGAGATTCACCTCATTATCAATACAACTGAAGGCAAACAAGCTCAGCAGGATTCATTCTCGATCCGCCGCTCTGCTCTTCAAGGTAAGGTGTATCACACAACAACCTTGAATGGCGCAGACGCTGTATGTCAAGCTTTAGCAATTAAATTGCCGATGGATGTTTACCGCTTGCAAGACCTTACCAAAGGTTAATTAAGTTACCGAGAAGTCCCGCTACCTCTCGGTGGCGGGCTTTTTTTATTTATAAACCAGCTGTATTTTTTTTAATTTAACTTAGAGGGACAACAATGCAACGTTATCCTATGACTCCTGAAGGCAAAATTGCCCTAGAGAAAGAATTACACCAACTAAAAAGTATTGACCGTCCACGTATTACTGCAGCGATTGCTGAAGCACGTGAACATGGGGACTTGAAAGAAAATGCAGAGTACCACGCAGCGCGTGAACAGCAAGGCTTTTGTGAAGGTCGTATTCAGGACATCGAAGGTAAACTCGGTGCGTGCCAAGTCATTGATGTAAAAACACTTGAGCAAAATGGCCGTGTGGTTTTTGGTGTAACGGTAACGATTGAAAATATCGACACAGAAGAACAGAAGACTTACAAAATTGTTGGCGATGACGAAGCGGACTTTAAGATCAACAAGATCTCAGTAAACTCTCCGATCGCACGTGGCCTGTTGGGTAAAAACGAAGGCGACGAAGTGAAAATCGTTACTCCGCAAGGCGAAGTTGAATACGAAATTGTGAAAGTTGAATATATCTAAGTTTTAAATAGATATTTTAGGCTGTAAGAACCCCTCTGATGAGGGGTTTTTTATATTCAGACTTCTGCTACAGAAAGCTGAGTTCCAGCTTATTTTAAAAGTCCCGATGCAAATAACTGAAATGCATGTAATGCCTCAGGCAGGACCTTCTCAGGATGTTCACTCGAAGCGACCCACAGTGCCGCATTCATGGCAGCACCATTTAGAAATACAGCCGCTGCTTCAGGATCGACTGCTTTAATCCGGTCTGCTGCCAATAACTGCTCTACGCACTCACGCGTGGACTGCAGACATTTATTTTGACTTGGCCAATGTGCAGGATCACCCAATACCGCAGGTCCATCACGCAGCACAATACGCTGAAACTCAGGATTTAACGCATTTTCAATATAAGTCCGCCCTTCAAGCATCAAACCTTCCCAAAGATCTTCAGGTTGCCCCAGATGTTGCCCGGCATATTCCGCCATTTCTGAATCAATTTGATCGACCACAGCAGCAAATAAGCCCCGTTTATCGCCAAAATGATGGTACAGCGCACCACGGGTCAGCCCTGCTTCTGCCGTGAGTTTATCCATTGATGTGTCTGCATAACCATATTCAGCAAAGGCACGGCGTGCGACTTCTATAAGTTTTTTGCGGGTTTCCGCCATTTTCTGTTCACGAACAGACATTGATTTCATCACCTTATCATCGCAAAAATTTTAATTGACATACGCTACGTATGTCAATTATGTTTGCATACGAAGCGTATGTGAAAAGCAAAGCTGCTTTTAAAACCCAACGTTTAAACCAGATATTGAATGAGAATAAACATGACTAGAACTGCGATATTTCCCCAAGACCGCCATGCTCTATATGAGCAACATGGTTATTCTGCTGCGATCAAATCGGAAGATCTGCTGTTTGTATCGGGTCAGGTCGGTAGCCGTGAGGATGGCAGCCCTGAACCTAATTTCGAAAAACAGGTAGAGTTAGCTTTTAGCAATCTCAGCCAGACACTGGCAGCCGCAGGTTGTACTTTCGATGACATTGTGGATGTCACCACCTTTCATACCGATCCTGAACAGCAATTTGAAACCATTATGAAAGTTAAAAATCAGATATTTACACAAAAGCCTCACCCGAATTGGACGGCGGTTGGCGTGACCTGGCTCGCTGGCTTTGACTTCGAAATCAAAGTGATCGCTCGTATTCCTTCAAAAGCCATTAAAATTAACCTCTAAGCTTTTATCTCCTGACTTTTAACACGACTACAACCCTGCCCGATTGCAGTCCAATTGGGTATAATTCCTTGTCCTTTTAACCCATGATTCTTGTATGTCTGAAAAGTTAATTAATTCTCCTGTGAATCACTGGTGCGAGTTCGAATTCATCTCGAAAACGGTGAAGAATCCAAACATTCATATCAAGGGCAATTACAGCTATTACTCAGCCTATTGGGATCAGGGATTTGAGCGCTGTGTGGTGCGTTACCTGCATAACAAGCCCGCTACACCAGAGAAGCCTATCGATCAGCTTTATATCGGCAATTTCGTCTGTTTTGGCGCAGAATGCGTGATTATGATGGGCGGCAACCAATTACACCGTACTGACTGGATTTCAGCATTTCCATTTGATACCCGTAGTTTTGTCCCTGCTGGTAACACCGTGATTGGTGATGGCTGCTGGATTGGCTCACGTGCCATGATTATGCAAGGCGTGAAGCTGGGCGAAGGTGCAGTAGTTGCAACAGGTGCTGTCGTCACCAAAGACGTACCACCTTATGCCGTGGTCGGTGGTGTGCCTGCAAAAATTATTAAATACCGTTTTCCTGAAGAAGATATTGAAAAACTGCTTTCCCTTAAGCTTTATGAGCTAGATGAAAAGCAGTTTTTAAAGATGCGTGAACAGTTGCAGACTGAGGATATTGACTTATTAAGAGCATTTTTGAAAAATCAAATTCCTCCGAATATATAGTTCTTCCAACCACTATGAAAATCTTTATTATCAGTTAGTCTAAGGTTTCGGACTGATACAACGCTAAACCTTTTCTGTGAGTTAACCAACTGCTCATAATATTCAACTAATTGAATAAAAATTAAGATTCCAAGTTCGTCTTGAAAGAAATTTGCTTTTCTCATTAATACTGTAGTATGGGTATCAGCCCTATAATTTTCCCTATGGTATTTTTCAAAATCATCTTTATTCAACTGAATATAATTATCCATTTGATCTAATAAAGTTTTAAGTAACTCCAAAGAAGTATTACTTTTTAAAAGAAATGTAGGATTTAATAAAAACATTATCAATAATTGATTTTTATAACTATCAAAACTATCAGAATAGAGTAATGCAAACTGACTTGCTAATTTTGAAATTACTCTCTTAGATAATTCTTTTTCTCCTACGTAAAAATCTATAAGTTCTATACAACCCTCAAGATTTTGATGGTTTAAATCTATCCCTAAATGCTCAAAAATATTAAATATATTTATCTCCAAATTATCAATGAGGTCAGGAGATAATGAATTTAATCTCACTGTAAAATCAACAAACTTATCTAGATACTCTTCACCAAGTGTTTCATCATAGCCATAATTATGGCAAACAACTTTAGAAAATTGAGATTTATCCATCACTAGAACAAACACAATTTTAGGAATATCAAAAAAATGTTTAATACGCTCAATCAATCGAATTGCAAAATCAGGCCGACAGCGATCTAGCTCATCAATAATGAAAACTAAAGGTCTATCAAGTTTTTCGACAGTTTCGGCTAAATGCCTTTTAAATTCAGCTAGAGTCTTTTTCTCTGCTTCATGACTTGCTATTTTCTCTTGGATACTCTCTTTAACACGCTCACTCGCTTCATCAGATAATGCATCAATTTCATCTTTTGCAATTTCATAGCCCTGCTGTAAAGTAGCAGTGGGTGAGTAGACCAAGGGAATTTCACCCTTAGCCCCTCGCAGAACCGGACATGAACCTCTCAGCTCATCCGGCTCCCATTATCCAACCGATGGTAAACATCCCATTTTCCAGTGCACAAAGGCATTT
>NZ_VPCP01000082.1:0-13395 GCF_013418145.1 Acinetobacter sp. YH12201
TAAGCTAAGAAGTGTTGATCATTCAGCCATGGATGATCAACTTCTGCCACACTGCCCTTTAAAAGGGTGAATGGATGGATGCTCCTTCTGATGCTTTCTTGTGGGTAAAAGCATTACATATTATTGCAGTCGTTTGTTGGTTCGCGGCATTGTTCTACCTGCCACGTTTATATGTTTATCATGCGATGAGTGAAGATGGCACGAGTCATCAGCGTTTCCAAATTATGGAACGCAAGTTGTACCGTGGCATCATGTGGCCGTCAATGCTTGCCACTCTCATCACAGCGCATTTTTTAGTGGATTGGGGTGATGCAACTCGGCATTACCATGAAGCACTCTGGTTTTACCTGAAAGTTGGATTAGTGGGCTTACTGGTGATTTACCATTTTGTTTGTGGTTATTACCGTAAAAAACTGATGGAAAACCCGCATTACAAATCACATAAGTTTTGGCGTTTCTTTAATGAAATGCCAACGATTATTTTACTCGCAGTAGTGATTTTAGTAGTGGTTAAACCGCAGTTTTAATCCAGTTGATTTAAAAGTACATTCTCTCTATTAAATGAGGAATTTAAAACCTCCTCAAAAATAGAATCCCTCCATCTACAAAGCAGTGCTTTTCACCTTCATAAAAGGCAGGAGTAATTTATATCTAATGCTTTATATGATTAATGGCACTGTTGCAAATAGGGATCTGAGTCGATGATGTTCCCTTTAAAAAGTGCTTAGAGACCAAAAATTCTATTCACTAGATATACTTAACCCTGATGCAGAGGTGGTTCCACTTGTTTGAACAACTAAAAGCGTATTTATAAGTGATATTCTGCTCAGTTAAGCTACCTTATTTTGTTGTGGTAGCTGGTCATAGTAAAACTCATCTGGAGTCATTTTGTCCAGACTCGAATGAGGTCGTTTCAAATTATAAAATTCAAAATATGCGTTTAATTGCTTCTTCGCATCCAAAACATTGCTGTAGGCTTTGAGATAAACCTCCTCATATTTAACGCTCCGCCATAATCGTTCAATCATCACATTATCGACCTATGAGCAGTATACTGCGCAAGTTTACCGTCCATGCTGATTTGGATGTCATTTGATTTTAACACTTCAATAAACGCATCACTGGTAAATTGACTGCCTTGGTCTGTATTCAATATTTCAGGTCGACCATATTTTTCAATAGCTTCATTTAATGTTTCTATACAAAATGCAACCTCCATACTAATCGATACTCTATGCGCAAGCACCTTACGGCTGTACCAATCAATCACAGCACATAAGTAGACAAAGCCTTTTGCCATAGATAGGGATATATGTTATATCCGTAGACCACACTTGATTACTCCGTTGAATATTCAATCCTTTGAGCAGATATGGATATTTACGGTGAGCTTGATTGACCTGACTTAGATTTGGTTTACGATATAACGCATTAATGCCCATTTTTTTCATTAAAGTACGTGTATGACGTCGTCCTATATGATGTCCTTGACGGTTCAATAAATCACGCATCATCCGGCTACCTGCAAAAGGGTATTGCATATGTAATTCATCAATACAGCGCATCAGCTTCAGATCTGATGCACTCACAGGTTTTGGGCGATAGTAATAACAACCACGGGAGACTTTCAGTAGCTTAGCTTGCTTAGATACTGAAATCTGAAGTGAGTCGTCGATTAACTTTTGTGGTTGAAGCGGCCCAGTTTCTTCAACACACCTTCTAAAAAATCAATTTCTAATGCCTGCTCACCGATTTTTGCATGTAGTTTTTTTAGATCAATGGGTGGTTCTGCTGGAGCTTTTGATTGATCGAAGGCTTGCGAGGAAGCCGAAATCAATTGATTTTTCCAGTCGATAATTTGGTTTTGATGAACATCAAATTCAGCACTCAATTCAGCAAGTGTTTTTTCTGCTTTAATCGCAGCAAGTGCTACCTTAGCTTTAAAATCATTTGAATGATTTCTTCTTGGTCTACGTGCCATAAAATACTCCTTATATCGATGTTTATAACATCATTTGGGGAGCAAAATATCACTTATAGGTGTTGTTCAAATTTCCTGATCCACCTCTGAGTTTTGATTTTAATTTAGCCTAATAATTTTTATAATAAAGTAAAAATAAAAAATATCTATATAAGTATTTGATTTTAATCTGAATTAATTCAGATTAAAATCGTGCATGATTAATTTTGCTTTTAAAAAATAATGATTAAAGTTCAGAAAGTAAAGTATATGGAAGAATTTTTCCTACATTGTAGGGATTTTATTTAAATATCTTTTACTAACCTGAATAGCGGATAAGCAATTGACTTGAAAAAGAGAAGGGCTAGAGTTGTACTAGCTCACCTTTTGCGTAGGTGTGGCGAGTATGTCAATTGTTCTGTGGGGTATCGCCGGGTAGCAATAAGGGCATCTGCGATATGTACTTTTTGCCTGGGCAATCTCTAAGGCATCTTTGATAATTTTTACTTCTACAGTTTTACGACCCAGCATTTGCTTAAGCCTCGAAAAAATTGAATTTTCAAATTTAATCAGATCTTAAGAACTTGATTTTACCCTGAGGGAAAATATTTTTGAGGGTAGATCAGTGAGTCAGCAAGTGAGTGTATTACGAAATAAAAAACTATTTATCAGTATTTGCACATTGGTCTTGGTGATTTTAGGAATTTGGTGGGGCAGCAGTTTACTACTAAATAAAAATAAAGCGGAAAAATCAAAGACACAAAATGTAGTCGCCAATGAAACAGAGACAATAGATGTGTCTGGTAATCAGATTTTAATTTCGCCCACACAGATTCAACAAGCAGGTATTCAATTACAAACTTTAGGACAAGTGACAAGAGATGTACAACTCGCCCTGACTTTGCAGGGGCAAGCGCAGTGGTCACCTCAAAGTAAAGTGGTCTTAACGAGTCCTGTAGCGGGTATAGTGCAACAGGTACTAGTGCAACCTTTAGCCGAAGTTGGTCTCCATAGTCCTGTACTGGCTATTCACAGTCCCGATTTAATTCAGATTCAAAATGAAATTTTACAAATTCGTGCACAACTGCAATTAGCCAGCCAAAATTTGGCACGTGAACGCAGTTTATATGCAGAAGGGATTATTGCTGAAAAACGTGTACAGGAAGCCCAGAATGTAGTGCAACGACTGAATATTGATCTGAATGCCAAGCAACGCATGTTGCAGTTTATGGGAGGAAGTAGCAGTCAGGGATTGAATCCCGTGGTGTATGTCAAAAGTCCAGCCAGAGGCAGTGTAGAAAGTTTACAGGTATCTGCAGGTCAATATGTAGAAACTGGTGCAGTACTGGGCCAGTTGGTGAATAGTGATCTACCTTTGCAATTAATGCTGCAAGCCCCTTTAGCGGATAGCAAATATATCCAGATTGGCGATTTGGTCAAAGTTGAGGGGTGTGAAATTACCGGGCAGGTACAACAAATTGCACCAGCACTTTCAGGCAATACGCAATCTCAAAATGTTCTAGTCCAAATGCAGGCCAAGGATAACTGTTTAAAAGTACAACAGTTTGTTAAAGCGAATATTCAAAGCCATAACCCGACAACAAAAACCGCATGGGTAATACCGAGTACTGCCTTAACTTTAAAAGATAACAAGCACTTCATTTTTATCAAGAACCAAAATGGTTTCGTGGCAATGCCTGTGGAACTGGTGGGTGCGAACCAGCAGCAAAGTCATGTGATTGGAAATGCATTAAAACCTGGAATTCAAGTTGCTGTGCGGGGTGTCGAACGTCTAAAAGCCGTTTGGTCAGGTTTCGGTGCAGAGCAGGCACCACCTGCCAGCAGTAGCACTGCGGTGAATTGAGGTTAGGCACATGTTAAAACGTATTATTGCATTTTCACTGAGTCAACGAATCCTAATGCTGTTATTGGGTATGGCAATCAGTGTTGCGGGTTATTTGGCATTTACCAAATTGCCGATTGATGCCTTTCCCGATGTATCAAGCACACAGGTTCAAATTGTGATGAAATCTCCTGGCATGACGCCAGAAGAGGTGGAAAGCCGTATTGTGGTACCGATAGAACAGGAAATGTTGGGAATCCCTCATCAAACTGTACTACGTTCACAATCTAAATATGCTATTGCAATCATTACCCTGGATTTTGCAGAAGGGACAGATCCTTATTGGGCCCGACAACAGGTCAATGAGCGTTTGACTGGAGTCATGTCAGCTTTGCCTGGCAATGCCTCTGGCGGGATTGCGCCTATGACGACGCCATTAGGTGAATCTTTTATGTTCACTTTACATGGTCCTATGAGTGATATGGAAAAACGAACCTTGCTCGATCGGGTCGTCCGTCCACAGCTCAGAAAAATTGAAGGGGTAGCGGATGTCAATGTCCTGGGTGGTTTGGCACGTACCTTTGAAGTGACACCTAACCTGGATGCTCTGGCATCGAGAGGTCTATCTCTTGATCAGTTAAAACAAGCAATTGAATTAAATAATGCAAGTGACGGTGCGGGGCGTCTGAATGAAAATGGAGAATCATTACTGATTCGTAGCGATAGTCGTGTCACCAATTTACAAGAGCTGGGTGAGATTATTGTTTCCAATCATCAGGGGACGCTGGTGCAAGTGAAGGATGTCGCCGATGTTCATACCGGTGCCCTTACCCGTTACGGAGCGGTAACCGAAAATGGTCAGGGTGAAGCTGTTGAAGGGATTGTCCTCACCTTAAAAGGCGCCAATGCACGTCAGGTTGTGCAAAGTGTGCGTGAACATTTGCATGACATTGAGAAAAACTTACCCCCGGGCGTTACGATCAAGCCTTTTTATGACCGTGGTGAACTGGTGAATCGTGCCATTCATACCGTGAGTAAAACCTTGGTCGAGGCGATTGTATTGGTCCTGATTTTATTGCTGTTGTTTTTAGGCAATTTAAGAGCCGCTTTGGTGGTTGCCGCGATTTTACCTTTATCTGCGTTGAGTACTTTCTTAATGATGCGTCAGTTTGGATTAAGTGCCAACCTGATGTCATTGGGTGGTTTAACCATTGCCATTGGTTTGCTGGTCGATGCGGCGGTTGTGGTGGTTGAAAATATCGAAATGCAACTGGCAGATGCACACGAGTCCAAACACCGTTCGTTTTTACCCCCGCTGAATGTCATTTATCGCGCAGTTTGTGAGGTGGCGGTGCCGGTGACTGCAGGAATGATCATTATTATGCTGGTCTTCATTCCGTTAATGACGTTGCAAGGTCTGGAAGGGAAGCTTTTCTCTCCAGTGGCACTGACCATTGTCTTTGCATTGTCGAGCTCACTGATTTTTTCATTAACGATTATTCCGGTGCTGTGTTCCTATTTTTTAAAATCTCAAGCACATCACACGCCGTATATTGTTGCTAAGCTGGAACAGGCATATAGCAAGGTGTTAAATGCAAGTTTGGCCCATCCGAAACGTGTTTATGCTTTGGCCGGAGGTGCTTTGGTGGTTGCTGCACTCATTTTTCCACTCATTGGTAAGTCCTTTATGCCAACCATGGATGAAGGTGACACCATATTGCAGCTGGAAAAAATGCCATCGATCAGCCTGCAAAATTCGATTGCACTTGATCTGGACATTCAAAGAAGAATTCTAAAACAAGTTCCAGAAGTGGCCCGCATTGTGGCAAGAACCGGTTCGGATGAACTGGGCCTTGACCCTATGGGCTTAAATGAAACCGATAGCTTTGTCATTTTGAAACCGCAAGATCAGTGGCAGGGACAAAGTAAGGAGCAGATTTTAGCCAAAATTCGCCATGTATTGGCCGATGTTCCTGGGGTCAATCTCACCTTTAGTCAGCCGATTGAAATGCGGACTTCAGAAATGTTATCGGGTGTACGTGGAGATTTGGCCGTCAAAATTTTTGGTACCGATTTAGATCAGCTGAATCAGCTGTCTAAGCAAATCTCTACCGTTCTACAAGGGATCAAAGGCAGTGAAGATGTCATGACTTTGGAAAATTCTGGGGTGCAATATCAGGAATTACGTATTCGTCGTGATATGGCTGTCCGCAATCAGTTAGATAGTCAGAGCATACAGGCACAACTCAAAATGCTCATTGAAGGGCAGCAGATTAGTTCGATTATTGAACAGGGGCGACCAGTTCCATTGATGATGAAAGGTGATCCACGTCTGGGACAATCCAGTTTTGCCCTCGCGAACATGAATTTACCTGTTGCAAACTCAGCGGCTGTACCGTTGTCCTCTTTAGCAGAAATGGTCAAGACTGAAGGCGTCGTCAAAATTGACAGGGAAAATGCTTCAAGAATGTCCGTTGTCCGTGCCAATGTGCGTGACCGGGATCTGGTTGGTTTTGTCGAGGAAGCAAAACAGCAGGTTGCCCAGAAAGTTAAATTACCGGCCGGCTATTCATTGAAATGGGGTGGACAGTTTGAAAATCAACAACGTGCAGCAGCGCGTCTGATGCTGGTTGTCCCTGCAGCGTTGACCATGATTTTCTTCCTGCTCTTTACAACTTTAGGGTCTGTTCGTCAGGCAGTACTGGTTTTTGTGAATATTCCCTTTGCTTTAATTGGGGGAGTCGTAGCCTTAGCCATTACCGGTGAATATTTATCGGTACCTGCTTCTGTTGGGTTTATTGCATTAATGGGGATTGCCGTACTGAATGGTTTGGTGATGATCGGTTATTTTAACCAGCTCATTTCACGCGGCGTTGCAATTGAAGAAGTGGTTCGTGAGGGGGCGATGCGACGTTTACGTCCAGTAATGATGACTGCAAGTATCGCGGCTTTGGGTTTAATTCCCTTGCTCTTTACCACTGGGCCAGGTGCTGAAATTCAGCGTCCATTGGCGATCGTGGTGATTGGGGGATTAATTTCCTGCACCTTACTGACGCTGATTTTACTTCCTAACTTGTTCAAACAATTTGGTTTAGTGCGAGATACTCATGTCTGAAATGTGCCAACTCTCTATCAACATCTCCAGTGATATTGCGGAAGAATTAATGAGCCATTTATGGCTTATTCCCGAGATTGTGACAGGATGTACCTGTATCCCGGCACAAGGTTTCGGCAGCCGCCAACATTATCGCAACATTCAAGAAAAAATTCGGGGTGCAACTGAGCGTAATTTGATTCTGTTGATTTTACCCCTCGCAACTGTACCTTTAGTTTTAGCCCATATCCAAAAGAAATTTAAATCAAGTGACTGTTTCTATTGGGTATTACCAACCATAACATCGGGTTATGCTGGTCAAGGAGAAGTGAACGAATGAAACCAGAGATAGCGACTCAACCCCGTTTGCTGGGTAAAGCCTTACGTTTACTGGGCTTGGGCTGTTGTGTGATGATGACTTCTGTCGTATCCGCGGAACCCGCTTTGGATCAAGTCTTGCCGCAACTCGATGCGGTCAAACAGAGCTTGTTACAGCATCCAACTGTTCGATCGGCAGTTTCGGACCAGGACTATGCCAATTTTGCAGGACAGGGGCTAAAACTGGGCCATCCCTGGACCGTGCGTGCAGGCATGCAGCTTCGTAACAGCAACGCCCAGGATGGTCAAACAAAGTCCAATAGTTATGAGCCGAGCTTTGGTATTGAAAAGCAGATTCGTTTGCCTGGCAAATACGAGCTGGATCAGGATTTGGCGCAACGAGGGATGAGTATTGCGGAATTAAAATATGAAGATGCCAAACATGAAGTTGCCAAAAATTTGCTAAATCAGTGGTTTGCATATATGCGCAGTGCTTTGCAATTGACGCGTTTAGAGGAACAGCAAGCAAGAATACAGCACTATATGCAAATGACCCAGCAGCGTATTCGTGCTGGAGATGCCCCACGACTGGAACTGATGCTACTTAGCAATGAATCGCGGCAAATCGAAGAGCAATATATGCAGGCTAAAACAGCTTACTATCAAGCACAGCAGTTATTGTCACGTGATTATCAGGGAAATATTCCAGAACACTGGAGCAGTGATGTCATCAAAATTCGACCACTCGAATATACACAGACTGAATGGATACAGCAGGTTTTGTCTGCCAACCATGAGCTTGAGCTGGTTAAAACACAGGCAGCACAGCAAGATGCATTAGTCAAAAGAGAGCAACTCAATCGGGTACCTAATCCTACGGTCGGAGTGGGCTATAGTCGTGAACAGTCTGGCGTTGAAAACTTGATGAGTGTGAGCGTTTCAATTCCACTCGCCAGTCGGCAAGTGCGTATAGCTTCTGGTATGGCCATGGCGGAAGCTCAAAAGGCCAATTTTGAGATCGGACGAGTAGAAAACCGTTTGCGTCAGGAAACGCAATACTGGTTTACGCAGATGGAGTCGGCAACTGTACGGAGTGAGCAGGCTCAACAGAATTTGGCACAGTTACAGCAACAACATGGATTGATGCAAAAAGCATATAAGCTTGGTGAATTGAGTTTAAATGAACTGTTACTTCATTCACAGCAACTGGTTGATGCGCGCGGTCGAATTGATCAAGCCAAAATTGATTATGCAGAAAGCTTGAGTTTACTATTGCTGAATTCGCATCAGTTATGGCCTTTACATGAGGATCATCAGGCAGAGTAAAATAGTAGAGTGCTGATATATCAATGCCTTGTATGATCATTATTCGGTTGGTGTTCTGTCTTTCTTGGGCCAGAGTACCTGCCGCTTTCACAGAAATAAATATAGGCTTATAAGTAGCAGAATGAGAAGGTAGCTCAGACGTGAGAATATTGTTAGTTGAAGACGATGCCTTACTGGCTAAGGCGACAGCACGGGGCTTAGATCATGCAAATTTTGTGGTCGATATCGCCACCACAGCAGAGCAAGCCTATCATTTTTTGGCGAGTTATGATTATCAGTTTATTTTGCTTGATTTAGGTTTGCCAGACCGGAATGGATTGGAAGTTTTAAAGTCACTGCGCCGTAAAAAGAATAAAGTAGGCGTTATTATTCTGACTGCTCAGGATAAAATTCAGGAGCGTATTTCAGGTTTGGATGCAGGAGCAGATGATTTTGTAGTTAAGCCATATGATTTGTATGAAGTCATTGCACGGATTCAAGCGGTATTGCGCCGTATTTCAGGTGAAGTGAGTGATTTGATTCAGATTGGCAATATTGCAGTTAATAAAGCGACCAAACAGGTACTGAGAGATCAAACTGAAGTTGAATTAACTCAGAAAGAATTTCACTTGCTGGAACTCTTTATTCTTAACCGTGGCCGGATTATTTCACGGGAGAGCATAGAAAACTCATTTTATGCCTATGATGCGGATGTAAGCAGCAATGTGATCCAGGTCTATATTCATAATTTACGGCGCAAGCTTGGAAAAAACATTGTCCGTACAGTACAGGGTTTTGGCTATATTATGGATGAAAATTATTGATGGCCAATTTCATCCGCAGTTATTCATTGACCCGGCGTCTCTCATTGATTTTACTGGTTATCACCGCCACTGTCTGGGTGGGTAGTCTAGGCTGTATCTACTGGGGAATGCAGCGCACGGCGAACAATATCTTTGATAAATCACTGGTCGAAACCGCCCATGCTTTACTCTCGACCACTTCAAGTTCACTGGAAGGGCGAATCCCTGACCATACTGTCATCGAGAAAGCTCAAGGTGAGCATTATAATCAGATTATATTTCAGATTTGGCATCGTAATGGCAAGTTGATTTATCGTTCGGTTGGCGTGGACACACACCCCTTTGTTCAGCAAGCCAACTTTGGCTGGATTAAAATTCACAATCAAACCTATCGCAGTTATTCGGTTTGGGACAGCACTCACACTATACAAGTACAAATTGCACAGGTCTGGACCATCCGTCAGGATATCCAGAGAGATATGCTACTATTTTTAATAGTGGTTTCAGCATTTTTTTTACCATTATTGTCCTGGCTGATTTTGCAGACCGTACGTAGCAATTTGTCCACTGTATTCAGTATCAGTCAAAATCTGGAAAAGCAGTCGATTGAACATTTAAAACCCATCAACCCTGTCGTGCCCAAAGAAATCGAACCTTTGGTGAAGTCATTAAATACATTATTGAGTGAAGTTGCAGAAAGCATGCAACGTGAAAAACGTTTTACCTCAAATGCAGCCCATGAGTTACGTACACCTTTGGCGGCGATCCGTTTGCATGCACAAGTTTTGCAGAGTGCACGTTCTACTGAGGAGGCACGAGAAGCAGCAGAGGACATTATCATTGGCATTGATAAGGCCTCACGAATGATCACGCAGTTACTGACCTTGGCCCGGATAGAACCCAATGGTCAACAAATTCAAGGCCCGGTTGATCTGGTTAATATGATTCAAAGTACCCTTGCGATGATGGATTTTCAGCTTCGTCAGGCAAAGATTGACTTACAGCTACAACTGGAGTCAGCCCTGGTCATGGCACAAATGGATCAATTGGAAATTATGCTCCGTAATCTTTTAGAAAATGCCATTATCTATCGTAGCCAGGAACGTCCGTGTCTCATTAAAATTAGTTGTGGCTGTGTTGAAAATTATAGTTTTGTGCAGATTGAGGACAATGGAATCGGTTTGGATGAAGCACAAATACCTCTGATTTTTCAAAGATTTTATCGAGTGAATCAGAACAGTACAGTTATTGGCAGTGGTCTAGGCTTATCGATTGTTAAGCAAATTGTCGATCTATACCACGGAAAAATTGAGTCCCGCCGGGCAGATGCCATTGGCGGTCTGGTGATTAGGATTGAGTTTAAAATCAAAAATAAATAACTGTACTAAGATAGTACCCAAGAGTAATTTTTAAAATTTTAAATTAGGTTGTCACCACTACGTGTGGTGACAGAGGTCAAATAAGCTCGCGATCCTACACTTAGATAAGAGGCTGCAATATGACAGTGAAAATCGGCATAAATTTTATTAAAAAGCATAACTTGATTTTTATGGTGTGTTGAGAATTGGGCCAATAAGACTATTTCGTTTATAGTTTCATCATGGATAGATACATGCTTACAGATGCTCAATGGGCGAAAATGGAACAACTCTGCCTCGGTAAAGTCACAGATTGTATACATAGCGGTACACATACTAAATTAGTTATTGAAGGAATTTGATCATCATGGCGTAAAAGCAGTAATGCTTCCCAAAGCTAACTGTATAAAGTTCAGCGTATATCTGATCATTGTATGTATCAATGGCGATATTTTATCGAAAATTACTTTTTTAAATTGAAAATAATTCAAACGTATAGCCATACTTAGCTATAAAACATACTCAAGTTTTGCTGCCATAATTTATATTTGTGCGAGCGTAATTAACTCTCGTTAATTCTCAATACATCTTGGTAAGATGTATGTTATTTATATAACTCAACAGAATACTAATGTTTGCAGCTTTGCTGATATCCTGCAGAATATTTGAATATGGGTCGACGGTTCAAAAATTTCTTTATCAGGGCTAAAACACGTAGTCTCTATTGCTCAGGTCTTAGAGAGTAGATCGAGCTAAATTAATATAAATATACCTTTAAAATACAAGGAGTCTCAAAAATGGCGAGTTCTAAAAAAGAATCTAAAGCAGTGAAAATTGATATTGGTATCTCTCATAGTGATCGTGCCAAAATCGTGGAAGGGTTATCTAAACTGCTAGCGGATAGTTATACCTTATATTTGATGACCCATAACTTTCATTGGAACGTGACTGGGCCACAATTCAATAGCTTACATAACATGTTTATGACTCAATATACCGAACAATGGAATGCCCTGGATATTATTGCTGAACGAATTCGGGCATTGGGATTTCCTGCGCCAGGAACCTATAAACAATTTGTAAAATTAACTGCCATTAAAGAAGTAGAAGGTGTTCCTAAAGCCGAGGAAATGGTCAGCCTGCTGGTCAATGCACATGAAACTGTTGCACGCACTGCTCGAAGTCTATTTCCCATCGTGGATGAAGTTAATGACCAGCCAACAGCAGATCTGATCACACAAAGACTTGAAGTTCATGAAAAAACAGCCTGGATGTTAAGAAGCCTGTTAGAAGAGTAACGATCTACTGCTATTCAACCGGTAGATATCTCCGCAAGCTTATCAATCAAGCGAACCATCTGTTGCAAAAACAGATGGTTCTCATTTTTTATAAATAAATGAGAGAGTGACTCAGCTCATAATTTAATTGTTAGCTTCACTTTTTGAGCACTTCAATCATAAATTGAATCACGTGGCTTTTGCCCTGATGCAATTGTCCTTCATAACGTTCTACATCTCCGACAAAAAAGTGAACAATATGATCGTCCTGAAATACTTCTAAAATTTCTTGAGGATCATATAGAAAATCAGGATTGCCAGGATCACCGGTTTTATAAGCAAATTGTGCTTTGGAATATACCTCACCAATAAAATGACCGTGATTTTTTAGTGCCTGACGTACACCCTGCAAGGTTTTTAATCGGGTAGCTGGATCGACATGACCAAATACACACAGAATATTGTCATATTGATCTTCTGGCCATTTCACTGTAGTCAAATCGATCTGCCGGGTTTGCAATTCAATCCCTTGTTCTTGTGCGTATACCTGGGCATTTTCAAGAGCAACTTGCGAATAATCCCACGCCTCGGCACTAAATGCTAAATGCTTCTCTCGTGCTGTACGTGCTAAATACAGGATATTACGCCCTTCACCCTCTGCAATAGCCAAGGTACGGCCAGAAATCGCATAACGTTGGCTGATGTCCTGAATAAATACATTTGCTTCTGAGCCATATAAATGTTGTGTTTCCCGATAACGTTTGTCCCATTCTTGATGCATATGGATCATCCTTTTACTCAATAAAATCTAAAAATACCTCATCGATTGTAGCTACCCCAAACACATGTCGCTACAACAACAGGTTTGTCATCTTGCAGCATGATCTAAATTTTTTAATGCCAAACAACATGCACGACTAAAAGAAAATAAGCACAAACCTAAAAAAGCCTAATTCTTTAAATGAGCTGATGGTACAGCGGTTCAATTCCGTCCACTGATGCCAAGATTCAAGCCTAAATCAGATGCCTGTGATGCAATTCGCTTGGTTCAGCTGGATAAATACTGTCGAATTGATGTAAAGAAAACCGACCGACTCCAGCACAGTTGGAAGGTGTCGAATAGGGTTATGTTGCAGATGCAGGCTTTATGCTGCACCTAACATTTTAATGGCGGGAGTCTGCGTTAAAGGCCGCCCTGTGAAACAGAAAGCAAGGGGAATCTATGAGCAAATCAGCTAAAGACTTTTGCTTTTAGCATTCCTGAAAAACCTGTGTTGCCCGAAATGATCTGAAAGTAGGGTTTGTAACTGCTAATTGAAATCTACTTATTTCTATACTATTATATACAACATGAGTAAATATGTAAGCATTAGCGTTGCAGCTAAAACATTAGGTGTTTCCATTCAAACATTAAGGCGTTGGGATGAAGAAGGCACT
>NZ_VPCP01000083.1:0-13011 GCF_013418145.1 Acinetobacter sp. YH12201
TTCGCAAGAGATGCGATGGATGTCTGATTATTTGTAGTCATAAATTTTAGTCCCCACTTGTTTTTAAGTGGGGACTAAATTAAGGCTTATAGGATGAATTCATAAGGTGTGTTCAGCGGACGCTTACGAAGAAACTACTCAGAGCTTGCAAACAACGGGGCATGATTTCAATAAATCGGTTGTAGCTAAGCAGTTTAGGAAAAGCAGATTTCCAGAATGGAACGATCATTTGGCAATAAAAATATTTGAAGAATCTAAAACCGGATTGATGAAATAAAATGACAATGGTCATTGCTTCAGACAAGCTCAAGGCTGACTTTTTCAGCTTGGATTTTTGATCAGAAATTAAAGCTTTTTCTAAAGATTCATTAAATGTTTTGCAGAAATCGTCCAAAATACAAAATAATTCGGTAATATGATCCATCGAGAAGCCTTGTTTTATAACATTTTGTATTGAGAACCAATATGTTATAAATTCAGGGCTTTTTTTCTACTCTTTTTTATATCGAACTCAGGTTATTTACTCCCAATATACGGAAACTGGATCAGTAAATCCATTGCAGAAGTGGTGATATGCTGAAGCATAAAAAACCTGTGCTCATTTATTTTAATTCCCTCATAAAAGATCAAATTGAATCGGATATTAAGCTACAGTCAAAAAAATTGCGCTCATCAGAGCGCAATTTTAAAATCAGCAAACAACTTTCAATTAAAGTTTAGGGTCACGCATTTGTAGCAAATTTGCATTGGCTTTACTCAATGATTCCATCACTTTATTCATCACTGCAGAGACTAGACCGTCAGCTATTTGCGCGGCTTGTAAACCCAGCTTTTCACCCAGTGTCGGTTTACGTCGAGTTTCAATCACAAAGACTTCATGTTGTGGTAATAAAGCAAGTAAATATTCATCTGAAGTTTGCAGCTTATCTACCAGATTCAATTCAAGCGCATCTTTTCCATACCAGTGCTCACCTGTTGCCACTTTTTCAACATTCAACTGCGGACGGTACTTTTCAACAAAGTGCTTAAACAGCTCATGCGTCTGCTGTAACTCTTGTTCAAATTTGGCTTTACCTTCAGCGGTATTTTCACCAAACATGGTTACGGTACGTTTAAACTGACCTGCGGTATAAAGTTCAAAGTCGATGTGCTTTTCTTTCAGCAGACGGTTAAAGTTTGGTACCTGTGCAACCACACCAATGGAACCGACGACGGCAAATGGTGCAGATACAATTTCATTGGCAATACAGGCCATCATATAACCGCCACTGGCTGCGACTTTATCGACACAGATCGTCAGGTTAAAACCGGCATCCCGCAAACGCACCAGCTGGGCAGCTGCCAGACCATAGCCGTGCACCATACCGCCTGGACTTTCCAGACGCACCACAACACGATCACGCCCTGCTTTTGCTGTGGCTAAAATCAGGGTAATTTCTTCACGCAAGTTTTCTACGGCAGAGGCTGCTGTGTCACCTTTGAAGTCAAGCACATAAATTTTTTGATTATTCTTTTTACGTAAACGCGCTTCTTTTGAAAGCTGTTGGGCAAGATGCAGTTGTTCCAATTTAGATGCAGTCGCTTGTGCAATTTTTTTTCGTTGTTCATTTACACGTGCGTTTAAATGGTTGATACGGATTTCAGCGGGTAATTTGGGGTTGTGAAATAACATAAAAAATCTATTCTCAGTTTAATTCGGTTTATATCTTTAGATTAGGTCAATTTCAGCATTTTTCAATAGTATTATTACGATTGCGTTTAGCTTGTTCACATCGAATCAACCCCCTATATTGTGTCATAATAGCTTTCACCGCGAATAAACGAACATACAGCCAAAACCATCCCGAATATAACACCCCTATAATGACCGCATTGATTGGCCACCACGTCTGAATAAAGAAATTACCACGTCTTGAATTTTCAATTGGTGTGATTAATGAATACATTGAAACAAACAATATAATCAAAAAAATGAGAAAGAAATACTCCCCAAAGCGTGTATGCAACAAGGGAAATTTACCTTCCTGTTGTGCTTTTTGATAACGATATAGTTTAAATTCAGCATTTGCTCTAATGTAGGCACGCCACTTTTGGCCAAACTCAGTATTATATTTTTGTCTTTTCAATAAAAAATAAAGGACAAAACCCATCAAACTCGACACAATCACAAAAATATCATAAAGCCATCGATGGTAATTTGTCATGCCGCGGCTTTGCGACGTTAGAAACAAGCCGTCATAATCAGGGGTCAAAACTGCAATGACTATACTCAGCCCAACCATGAAAACAGCAAAATATTGATCTATATACACTGTGCCAAATACGATTTGAAACACCTCTTTTAAGGCACGACGTGTGATTTTAGCGCGCTCTCGCTCTTCAAGTGTAGGCTGCATTCTTCTTTTATGGTTGGATTCTTAATCTGTTAATTATAACGAAAAAAGAGCCTTACGGCTCTTTTTAGATATGGTGTTCAGATTAACCGAAGCGACCGGTAATATACGCTTCAGTCAATTGGTGATCCGGCTGGGTAAAGACTTTTTCAGTCGAATTGACTTCAATCAAGTCACCCAAATGGAAATAGGCAGTACGGTCAGATACACGTGCAGCCTGTTGCATCGAGTGCGTTACAATCGCAATGGTATATTGGGTTGAAAGTTCTGAAATCAGTTCTTCAATTTTAGCCGTTGCAATCGGGTCCAGCGCTGAACATGGCTCATCCATCAGAATCACTTCCGGACTAACCGCAATAGTACGCGCAATACATAAACGCTGCTGCTGACCACCTGAAAGACCTGTACCCGGCTGGTTTAAACGGTCTTTGACTTCATTCCACAGCCCCGCTTTATGCAGGCTATTTTCCACAATTTCTTCCAGGTCGTATTTATCACGCGCCAAACCATGCAGTTTAGGACCATACGCCACGTTATCAAAAATTGATTTCGGGAATGGGTTCGGTTTCTGGAACACCATACCAACTTGTGCACGCAGTAAAACTACGTCCAGATTCGAGTCATAGATATCCTGATTATCAAGCATTACCTTACCGGTCACGCGACAGGTATCAATGGTGTCGTTCATACGGTTTAAGGTACGCAGGAAAGTTGATTTACCACATCCCGATGGACCAATAAAGGCAATCACTTCATTTTCATAGATATTGATGTCAATACCTTTAATGGCTTCTGCTTCGCCATAGTAAACATGGACATCTGAAGTACTTATTTTAACATTCGATGTTTCATTTTCTTTTTTCGTTGAAGTATGAGTATCGAATTGAGAAACAAATGAAGTACCAGGATGTTTTTGATCGACTTCGGGAGCGATAAACTGTTTCTGTTCTGGATTCACGGATTCATCCTGTTCTAAGGAATTTGCTTGTGTCATAGCTGTTACAGTATTCATATATTGTCCTCACTTACCAGCGCACTTCAAGTTTCTTACGTAACCAGATGGCAAGGCTATTCAAACCAACCATCAGCGCCAGTAAGACAATAATTGCGGCAGCAGTACGTCCTTCAAAGAAGTTACGTAATTCGTTACCCTGCCATAAGAAAATTTGTACCGGTAATGCAGTAGATTGATCGAGTGGTGTCGCTGGCACGCTTGCTACAAAAGCACTCATCCCAATCAAAAGTAAGGGTGCGGTTTCACCGAGGGCTTGTGCTACCCCAATAATGGCGCCGGTTAAAATGCCCGGAAGCGCCAAAGGTAGCACGTGATGAAATACCGTTTGTACACGGGAAGCACCCAGGCCCAATGCCGCCTGACGAATGGATGGTGGTACTGCTTTCAGTGATGCACGTGTAGTAATAATCACGGTTGGCAAGGTCATCAGACTCAGTACCAGACCACCGACCAATGGTGCAGAAAGGGGTAAATGCATCCAGCCAATAAAAATTGCAGCGCCGAGCAAACCAAAGACTATCGAAGGAACCGCTGCCAAGTTATTGATATTCACTTCAACAACATCTGTAATCCAATTTTTAGGCGCAAATTCTTCAAGATAAATAGCTGATGCCACACCAATCGGAATCGAGATAAAAATCACGATCAGCATCATGAACACTGAGCCCATAAATGCACCTGCAAGACCAGAAGTTGCAGGTGAACTACGTGAGTCCGGATTGGTAAAGATATTGGTATTAAAGCTATTCTCAATCACACCTTTGGCTTTTAAATCATCGGCAAGCTGGCGAATTTCAGGACTAAGCTGTTGCTGGTCATCAGGTAAACTGCGATCAATATTACCTGCTAACCATACATCGACATTGGCATCGGCCAGAATCTTGATCTCTTCTTTTTTGCCAATCAGCGTTGGATCAGCCATTACCATATCACGCAAGCGATAGGCCTCTGAACTGGTATACAAAGCGGATAAATCATCACGTTTTGAGGCAATTGAAGGATCTTTTGCAATCATGCCATTAACAATCAAGGCATCCCAATCCACCATGCCCATTTCGGTTTGCCAGGCAATGGTACGCTCTGCAAACTGGGCTGGAGATTCGCCATCCTTCTGCGTAGGTTTTGCACCCACCTGAATGATGGCAGGATCGAAATAGACCGGTACAGAGAGACTGCTTTGCCAGAATGCAGGTAAGCCTTTCGCTAAAATACTTCCGAATAAAAGCACCACAAAGAACAAACCTGTCACAACTGCAGAAAAGCCTAAAATACGGAATGTCTTTTCTTTACGATGACGTTTGGCTAAAGAACTGGCAATTCTCTGTTTACGTTTTTCGCGTAATTCAGCTGCAGCTTGTGGGTCAAAGCTTTGCCCCATAGAAGATGTATTTGATGTACTCATTCGTATTGCTCGCGATATTTACGCACGATATACAGTGCAACAATGTTTAAACCTAACGTAATGACAAACAGCGTTAGACCTAATGCAAATGCCACCAAAGCTTGCGGGCTGGCAAAGTCGGTATCGCCGGTTAACTGGTTCACAATGGTAATAGTAACTGTAGATACGGCTTCTAGCGGATTGACATGCAATAATGGGCTATTCCCTGCTGCCAGAACCACAATCATGGTTTCACCAATCGCACGTGATGCGGCAAGTAGGAATGCGCCAATAATCCCCGGGAGTGCAGCAGGCAGAACCACCTGACGAATGGTTTCAGACTTGGTTGCACCCAGCCCTAAAGAACCATCGCGTAGTGCACGTGGCACCTGGGTAATAATGTCATCCGACAGTGAAGATACAAACGGAATAATCATGATCCCCATGACAAAACCGGCAGTTAAGGCACTGGTTGCATTAATGTGTAGTCCAATGCTTTCGCCAAGCAACTTGAAGAACGGACCAATCACCATCAATGCGAACACGCCATAAACAATGGTTGGAATACCGGCTAAAACTTCAATGGCAGGTTTTGCCCAGGCACGAAAACTTGAAGGTGCATATTCAGCCAGATAGATAGCAATCATCAGTCCAACAGGAACCGCAACCAATAAGGCGATTCCGCTCACCATCAGGGTTCCCCAGATTAATGGCAACAGGCCATAACTGCCTTCTGCATTTCCAGAAGTACTAAATCCAGGGTTCCATTCCGTACCAAAAAAGAAATCGATCGGACTGACAAAATGGAAAAAGCGCATGGCTTCGCTAAACATCGAAAGTACAATTCCGATGGTGGTTAAGATGGCCACACCGGAACATAGAGCCAAGCCCCAATTAATGATTTTTTCAACCTGGTTACGGGCACGATATTGCTGGGCAATGCGCTTTTTAGCCATCACCAGACCCGCCAAAGCGGCACAAATCACTAAAGCCAATTTGGCAAAAGAACTAATCGTTTCAATTTTCGCGAGTTGCTGTGCGGCTGCAATTTCATAGGCTGCGGCTTGATCACTCACACCAAAACCCGAAGCAATCGCTTTAACACGATCAATGAGCACTTCTATGCCGGCACGATCCAATGTCGCTGCAACGTTTGCAGGGACATTATTTAACACCACATGGCGCAGAATGTTCGGTTCGACAATATTCCAAACCAGTAAAATTAAAAAAGCAGGGATACCACACCATAAAGCCACCAGTGCCCCGTAATAGCCAGGACGCGAGTGCAACTTTGCAGTGTTATTTCCCTTACCTGCTAGGTTACGGCTTTTTGATAACCCGATTTGATAGGCGATGGCAATTAATGCCAACAACACGCCCATAAGTAGCAGATTCATGTATTCTCCAGCATTTTTCAATTTTCATGCTTTGAAAAACTTGTCTATACAAAAAAGCCGAAGGTAGAAATTATTCTACCGTCAGCTCATTTATCCTAATTACTTAACCGCTTTACCGGCTTTCAAATTTGCAAGAACTTTGGCACGTTCTTTGTCTGACATAGAAATCAGACCAGCTTTTTCCAGTTTAGAGCCTTTACCTGAAACTTTCTTATTCAGGAAGTACTCAGAATACTGTTGTAAGCCTTTGATTGATTTAAGGTGCTCACCTTTTACGTAGAAGTACAATGGACGTGATACCGGGTAAGAACCATTTAGAATAGTTTTCTCTGATGGGGTCACATTGTTCACTGTAGCTACACGTAATTTGTCACGGTTTTGGTCATAGAAACCTAAACCAAACACGCCTACTGCACTTGGAGAAGTTTTTAAACGTGCAAGTGTTTCAGTATAATCACCAGAAATTTCGATGACTTTTCCGTCTTTACGGAAATTTGAACATGCTTTCTTCTGAGCATCTTTGTCTAAGTTTTTGAAATATGCGTAAGATTCACAACCTGCTTCAACCATTTTTTCCTGGAACACTTCACGTGTACCGTGGTTAGAAGCTGGAATTACCAATGTAATTGGTTCATTTGGAAGTGCTTTGTCAATTTGATTCCAGCGTGTATACGGGTTTGGAACCAATTTGCCTTGTGAAGGCAACTGTGCAGCCAGTGCAGCAAATACATGTTGTGGACGTAATTTATAAGCTGCTTTCTTTGAGTTAGATGCGAATACAATACCGTCATAACCTACTTTAACTTCGATTACTTGGTTTACGCCAGCTTTTTTACATGCAGCCAATTCAGTATCTTTAATTTTACGAGATGCATTGGCGATGTCGATGGTATTGTCACCTACACCCTGACAGAATTGTTTTAAACCGCCAGATGTACCACCAGAACCAACAACTGGTGCTTTAAATTGCGGGAAAGTATTACCAAATTCTTCTGCTACAATACTTGCATATGGCAAAACAGTTGAAGAACCAGCAATCTGGATGGTGTCACGAGCTGCATTTGCTGTTGTTGCTACAGCTGCCCCTGAAAGTGCTAAAGCAAGTGCGATGTGGTTTAAGCGCATTCTTTTCTCTCTTCAATAGATGCAATTTTGAAGTACGCTACTTTTTATAAAGTTTTGTACTTATTTCGATGATTGCATTTTGATTTTAGAATATGACAATCAAGTTACAGCATTGTGACGCTTTTATGATAATTCATTTCTTTTGTATGATCTTTAAAAATATCTTTTAAATTCAACAACTAAAAACTTATCAAAAATATTATCCAAACATTGTTTTTGAGCACGAATTTGTAATATTTCTTAAATCTGTCATTTTTTCATGCCTTCTGTTTCTACTTACAGGGTGTTTATTCTATGCGCAGACAATAAAAATGTTCTGTTTCTGGATTTCTTTTCTATCTGTATCAGGCTTTCTCTGTCCCCTCCCAAAGTTAAATTATTCTAATTTTTACCACCACTTGTCCAAGTCTCTGAAATTCATACAACATGATTTTATCATATAGTCAAAAATAAATAATGACAGTGATATGACCATAAACAGTAAAACAATTAAAAACTTTAATCCTGATTGACCTGTTCACATGATCTTTAAAGAACATGACTGGGACTTGCTTGCAGAATACTGCTCTCTAAAAGGTTTTAGTCTGTAATTTACAGCTTGAATTTAAAGCAAAACTTTTCAACCACATCTCTTCCAATCAGATCAATATTGATACCTCATAAATCAAATGAGGTTGTACAATCTTAAACACAAAAAAAAGGAGACCGTATGGTCTCCTCCTTTCACACAGACAATCAATTAATCAATTGCCGGTGTATATGTACCGTCCGCGATTGGACCTTTGATACGATCAGCCTCTGCAAGCACAAGGCCAAGCAGGTTCTTCACGTTATCTAAAGTCGCAACTGGACTAAGTGTAGTCATCTTCAAGGATTGAACATCACCCACTTTAGTCACACCAATATTCGCTTCACCACGGGCAAACAGTTCATCCGCAACGTTCTGGTTCAATGTATCTAACAATTCTGCCGGATAACCTGCTGGCACTACACGGAACAACACTGATGCAAATTGCGGTTCAACCAGAAGCTCTAAACCATCAGTCGCTTTAATATAATCAGCAACATCACGGGTCAGTTTCACGCCATGATCGATCATTGAACCATAAAGCTCTTCACCCAATGCTTCAACCGTCATCCACAATTTCAACGCATCAAAGCGACGAGTCGTTTGCAATGACTTCGATACTAGGTTTGGCACACCATGTTCTTCATCATAAGCAGAGTTCAAGTACTCGGCCTCATAATGCATGAAACGGTAGTTCGCTTCGTCTTTTAACAAGAACGCGCCACACGAAATGGTCTGGAAATAATGCTTGTGGAAATCGAGCGTCACGGAATCGGACAACTCAATACCATCGAGCATAGAACGGTAGTCATTAGACAGAATTAATGCACCACCCCAAGCTGCGTCAATGTGCATCCACGCGCCGTACTTGTTAGTGATTTCACGAATCTGTTTTAATGGATCAATCGCACCGGCATCGGTCGTACCTGCAGTTGCAACTACGCAAGCCACGATCTTGCCTTCAGCCTGAAGATGCGCCATGGTTTTTTCCAGAGCATCGACATCCATCTGCGCATTTTCATTTACAGGAACAGTGACTACAGACTGGAAGCCCATACCCATCATTGCCATGTTCTTTTGCACAGAGAAGTGTGCATTTTCAGAACAGATGACTTTGACATTACGCATAGCATCAGCAGGAATACCATCGCGCTGAACTGACCACGGATTGCCGTTTTCGTCTTTCCAGTTTTTCGCTATGCAGGCATCACGCGCAAGCAGTACACCCATCAAGTTCGACTGGGTACCGCCAGAGGTAAATACACCTGCCTGACCTGAACCATAGCCGACTTTTTGACGCAGCCAGTCAATCAACTGCACTTCCATCAATGAACCGGCCGGGCTTTGATCCCATGAGTCCATAGACTGGTTGGTTGCATTAATCAATACTTCTGCAATCTGGCTTGCCACCATGGTCGGACAATGCAAATGTGCTAACGAGTGCGGATGATGAACTTTCAGGCTTTTGTTTAAGAAAAGCTCAACCATACGCTCAAGCGATTTGTGTAGACCCATGCCTTCTTTTGAAGGATGAAATGCAATCGCACTGCGTAGCTCTTTAATGCTGCCGCCAGTGTACATTTTGTCGTTTTGCAACCATGCAGAAACGGCTTTTACCGCTTCGTCCATTGCTGACTGATAGTCAGCAATAGAACCTGCATCATTGCAGAATAACGCTTTACGGTGTTCTGCAAAATCTACCATGCCTTATGCACCTCGAACTGCAACAAGCGCTTCAGCAATTGCTTTCTTAAAGCGGACAATCACTTCAACACATTCCTCTTGGGTGATGATAAGCGGGCAAAGTAAACGAATCACAGTACCGTTACGACCACCTTTTTCTAACAACAGTTTGTTGTCGAAACATGCAGCCTGGATTGCAGCAGCCAATTGAGAATCACCAGGGAATGAACCCATATGATCTGCTTTTTGACGTTCGTCAACGATTTCAATACCGATCATCAAACCACGGCCACGTACGTTACCGAGACATGGGAATTCCACTGCTAATTTTTTCAATTCAGCTTGTAAGAAATCGCCACGTTCTTGCGCATTTTGTGCAAGATTTTGTTCTTTGATGGTTTTGATAGTCGCAAGACCTGTACCCATCGCCAACTGGTTACCACGGAAAGTACCAGTGTGACCTGCTGGCTGCCAAGCATCAAACTTGCGTTTAATACCCAGTACTGCAAGTGGTAAGCTACCACCTACAGCTTTAGACATCACCACTACGTCAGGTTCAATACCCGCATGTTCAAAGGCAAACATTTTGCCTGAACGTCCAAAGCCTGCTTGAACTTCGTCAAGAATCAACACGATATTGTGTTTTTCAGTCACTTCACGGATTTTCTTCAACCATTTAACTGGTGCAGTCACCACACCGCCTTCACCTTGAATCGCTTCAAGAATCACAGCTGCTGGCTTGGTTACACCGCTTTCTACATCTTCAATGAAGTTTTCGAAATAATAAGTCAAGGCATCAACACCCGCTTCACCGCCAATGCCTAATGGGCAACGGTATTCATGCGGATATGGCATAAACTGTACGCCTGGCATCAAGCCATTGACTGCATTCTTCGCAGACAAGTTACCTGTCATTGCCAAAGAACCGTGTGTCATACCGTGATAGCCACCTGAGAAGCTGATCACTGAGCTACGACCAGTATAAGTTTTTGCTAATTTAATTGCTGCTTCTGTACCGTCTGCACCAGACGGACCACAGAACTGTAGGCAATACTCTTCCTTCCTACCAGGGAGCTGTTCAAGTAATGCTTCAGTAAATGCATCTTTTAAAGGTGTCGTTAAATCTAAAGTATGTAATGGAAGACCGCTTGCTAGCGTATCTTGGATACTTTGAATTACCGCAGGATGATTATGGCCTAAAGCCAATGTTCCTGCCCCAGCTAAACAATCGAGGTACTCTGTACCTTCAACATCAGTAACCCAACAACCTAAGGCTTTTGCTATCGCTAACGGCAATTTACGTGGATAGCTACGAACATTGGATTCCATCTGGCTTTGGCGAGTCAAATAGTATTCGTTAGTAGACTTAGTGGCAGGATTTACAGAAGAAACGCTCATATCGAATTACCATCTCTGATATGGGTTGAAAGAAATAAGTCGGGTGACTTGTGGTCCTTTGACTCGGTGCTTTATAGAATCTAGTTTGACGACTTGATTTATACATCATAACTAAACGGCGGATGATACAGAATTTTTCAATAAAATAAACAAGTTTTATGACTTTATCTGCCCAAAACCGATCAAAAAAATATATCAAGCCAATTCTTAGATTGAATTATCATCTTACAGTGTGACAGACTAAAGAAAACCTTATTTTTATACTTTTTTTATGCAAAAGATTGAATGAACGTAACTATTCACGTTAAATCAATTTAAGTGATTAATTTTTAAATATTTTATTTAAAAGCCTTTTTTATAAGATCAATCAAACCATTTACAATCTTGACACAAAGTCTACAAAAAATCCTCATGAAGTAGCGATACCATGTTTATTAAAGGCTGAAGTTTTCTTTACAAAAAATAGGTAAAAATAATGCGATATTTAACTCTCTCCTCTCTAGTACTTACTAGCCTACTTTCAACAGCTACCTTTGCGCAGCCAACAGAGCAGCTGAATTATAATTTAGTCAATGTCCAGGCTGAAGCCACTCGCCAGATTTCCAATGATGAAATGTATGCGGTTTTATATATTGAAAGAAGCAAGAAGCAGCCAGCTGAACTTTCTGCACTCATCACACAACTCATGAATCAAGCCATTGCAGCATCGAAAAAATACCCGCAAGTGAAAGTTGAAACGGGTACACAGAGCACTTATCCGGTGTATGACAATGACAGCCAGAAATTGAAAGAATGGCGTGGCCGGGCTGAAATTCGCCTAAAAAGTACCGATTTTAAAGCCGTCAGCCAGTTAATCAGCGAATTACAGCAAAACTTCCAAACCCAGTCGATCAACTTTACCGTTTCCGATGCACAACGTAAAAAAGTGGAAAATGAATTGATGGTGGAAGCATCGAAAAACTTTCAGCAACGCGCACAAATGTTGACTTCGGCATGGAATAAATCAGGCTATCAATTGGTCAATCTCAACCTGAATACCAATAACTACTACCCACAACCGGTAATGATACGCGCCAATATGGCGAAATTTGCAGGTGCTGAGGCCGCTGATGCGCAAAATGTTGAGGCCGGTGAATCAAAAATTACCGTTAATGCCAATGGTTCAATTCAGTTTAAATAATGAAATGATGAGTTAAACAAAAACCGTGTGCACACACGGTTTTTTAATCAGCCAAATAGATAATTTACAACAATATAGCGACAATCCTGTTAAACGTTTCATTTTATTTTTCTTGTAACCCCCATCTTTCGTCTTTTATCTCTCCCACTTACTACATGCCCCTTGAAAGTTTAAATCTTGATCTGTTTAGCATTTTGAATGATCTGAACAGGCTTCTCCATTGATGATGCGCTTTGCCACTTTTGTCGCCCATGATCTCATGTATCTGCTGATTGCCTACTTTGCCCTGTTTTAGTTTTATGGTCATCAAAATTCAAAAGCCCTGATTCTAAAAGCCTTTGTATTTTGTTGTATTGCTCTTTCCATCAGTGAACTAGCCTCTTACCTGTTCAATACCCCACGCCCTTTTGTGATGCATGTCGGACATACTTTAATTGCACACGAAGCAACTGGGTCATTCCCCAGCAATCATATGACCATTTTTAGCAGTATTGCCTTTGCCTATTATTTTTCGGCGCGCCGGGATATTGGAAAATTCTTGCTGGCAGTTGCCTGGCTGGTGGCATGGTCACGAATCTATGTTGGTGTGCATTTCCCGGTTGATATGTTCAGTGTCTTTATTTTGTCGTGGGCTGTGAATCTTGCTGGTTTAAAATTATGGAATCACTACCAGGCAAAACTGATGTGTTGGGTCATGTTCCTCTATGAAAAATTATTTGGCGCTCTAATTCAACGTAGTTTAATTAACCTGAGTTCGATATAAAAAAGAGTAGAAAAAAAGCCCTGAATTTATAACATATTGGTTCTCAATACAAAATGTTATAAAACAAGGCTTCTCGATGGATCATATTACCGAATTATTTTGTATTTT